>CAMPAJ010000043.1 GCA_946631805.1 uncultured Eggerthellaceae bacterium | reverse complement strand
CTTCCTCGCCGGTCACCTCGGGCGCCTCGGAATCACCCTCGCCGCTTTGCTTGATGACTACCTCGGGGGCTGCAGAACTGCCGCCCGCCATCGTCACAATGGTTTTGCCGCCCTTAGCTACAGCGGCGCTTTCGGGCTGCGCTACTCCAAGCGCATCGTCTAGCTCAATCGAACCGTTGGAGCACGCAATCGCCCCATCATCGCCGGATGCCTCGACAACGCTCGATGCGCCGTCCACGACAACATCGCCCTTGCCGCTCACGCGGATACCGTACTCGTCGCCGTTTGCATTGACCTTCGACTTCGTGATGGATACGCCAGTAGACGCAACGATGCCCGTACTAGCTTCACCCGTTGCCTTAACGGAAGAATCTTTGATCTCGACCGATCCCGACGAGGACGAAATGCCTGCGTCTCCCTTAGCCGTCACGTTTGCGTTTTGAATGCTCACGTCGTCACTTGCTTGAATGCCCGGGCCATCCGACCCCGTGCTCACAACGGTCGCCCCTTGCACGGTAAGCTGCTTTGCCTTGATGCCCGCACCCTTGTTGTTCTTGACCGTGAGTTTCTTGCCGCCCTTGATGGTCAGAGCATAATCTGAGGAGTCGATGGCCGCAAGCGCCGTATCTTTGTCGACAGTCAAAGTCGTTTTCCCCTTGACCGTAAGCGTCTTGCCAGCGTAATCGCTTGCTTTTACAGCGCCCGAAACTTCGTCGGCGTAAGCAAGCGCACCTCCCAGCGGAGCCACAGCAAGGGCAACAAGAACGAACAACGCGAAGATAGTCCAGCGTTTCGTATTCATAAAGCCGCCTCCTAACAAGCCACGGCGAACGTGCCAAGATTATACAACGACCTGTAGGTTTCGCGAAATCCAAACAACGACTTGAACCAGCAACGACGCTTCGCGTATAATGTGCGCTCGTGCCCGAGTGGCGGAATGGCAGACGCGGCGGTCTCAAAAACCGTTGGGAAACCGTGAGAGTTCGAATCTCTCCTCGGGCACCAGCCTACACACAAAAGCTTCCCCCTGCGGAATCTTTTTTCGTCACAACCCCCGCAATCCACTTAGATTAGCCAAAGCCGAGCGGCTATTTCACCAAATTCTCCAGCGTCTCGAACAACGCCTCCGGATCAACCGGCTTGCTCAAGTGCGCATTCAGCCCCGCCTGCATGCTGCGCTGAACATCCTCGTCAAAAGCGTTGGCCGTCAAGGCGATTATGGGCACCGTCTTCGCATCGGTGCGATCCATACCGCGGATCGTTCGCGAAGCCTCCAACCCATCCATCTTGGGCATGCGCATATCCATGAGCACGGCGTCGTAATACCCTTCGGGATGCGATGCGAACAGTTCGACCGCCTCGAGCCCGTCAACTGCCACGTCGGCGTCCACCTCGCGCATGCTGAGCACCATGACCATGATTTCGGCGTTGAGCTCCACGTCTTCGGCCAAAAGCACGCGCCTGCCCTTAAGGTCGGCCGTATCGCGTACGAGCTGCTCGTTCTTCTTCCGGAAAGCCTCGCGGAACTCGTCGAGCACCGTACCTGCAAACAAGGGCTTCGAGACAAAGCTGTCGACGCCGGCGTCCTTTGCCTCGTCTACCACATCATCCCAGTGATACGACGTGAGGATGACGATGGCAGATTCGTGCCCGACGACCGAGCGAATTTGGCGCGTCGTCTCCACGCCGTCCATGTCGGGCATCTTCCAATCGACCAGAATCAGGTTATACGGGTCCCGCCGCGCATGGCGCATCTTGACCATGTCGAGGCCCTTGCACCCCGAGCTGGCCGTTTCGCAATGGATCCCCACTTGACCGAGCACGACGCGCGCATGCTCGCAGGCTATCGGATCGTCGTCGATAACGAGCACGCTCATCTCGTGGGGCTGCAAATCTCCGGTCCCGAGCACGACCTCGGTGCGAGCCGACTCATCGAGCGTCACCGTCACGGTAAACGTCGTGCCCTGCCCCTTCTTGCTTTCGACTTCCACGTGGCCGTTCATGAGCTCGACGATATTCTTGGTTATGGGCATTCCAAGGCCCGTGCTGCCATAGGCGTTCGTAATCAAGGAGTTTTCCTGACTGAATGCATCAAAGAGATGCGGCAAGTACTCCTCACTCATGCCGATGCCCGTGTCTTTAATGACAAATTGGAGCGTTGATTTGCAATCGAACCGCGCGGTCTCCCTGATGACGAACGAAATGGATCCGCCAGCAGGCGTGAATTTGACGGCGTTGCCCAAGATGTTGATCATAACTTGGCGCAGCTTCATATCGTCGCCGATGTAGTAGTTGTCGATGACCCCTTCAATGTGGCAATCGTAATCGAGGCCCTTGTCGCGGCACTGACCGCTGATGATGTTGTTGACTTGCTCGAGCAGCTTGGGGAACGAGAATTCCTCGCTCTTTATGATCATCCGCCCGGACTCTATGCGCGACATGTCCAAAATGTCGTTGATGATGCTGAGCAGGTGCTCGGCCGACGCGCCCATCTTTTCCAGATGCACCCGCGTCTGCTCGGGAAGGTCCGGGTCGCTGAGCGCAATGTTGTTCAAGCCGATAATGGCATTCATCGGCGTGCGAATCTCGTGGCTCATGTTGGACAAAAACGCGGTCTTGGCCGTATTGGCCTGCTCGGCCAGTTTCAAAGCGTCGCTGAGCGCCTGGCTGTGCTCGAGCGTCTTGCGCGTTTCGGCGTCGACGTCCTTGAAACCGCACACGACGCCCGTCTTGCCGCCCGGCATGTTGACCTTCGCGAACTCGATGCGGAAATACCGCTCGCTCCCATCGTCCATCATCCGCAGGTAGTTGACGTTGAACTGGGACTGCTCCCGCAGGACGCGGGCGAGGTTTTCCAGCGAAAGCTCCTGTTGGAGCCGCTCCTGGTCGACGGGCGCGACCGTCGTGCGAATGTAATACTCTTGGGCTTGAGGATACTTCATGCGGTTGAGCGCATCCCGGATGGGCGCGCCGTGGATAGTAGTCCCTTCCGTATCGCCGCGGTAGAGCGAAAACGTGCCCGTCTCTACGTCGTTGATGAGCCAGACCGTGTGGTACGACTCGCTGAGCGCCTCGATAACCGCCTGCCGAACGGCTATGTCAGTCTCCATGCGCTCGCGTTTCTCGGTAATATCCGAAATGAAAACGTAGAACACGCCGCCATAGGCCTCGGTCTCGGTGTAGTGGCCGTAATCGTCGACCCATCGCACGGCGCCGTCTTTGCGGACGATGCGATATTCCACGTAATCCATGCGCTTATCGTCGCTGTTAATCTGATCGAATATGGAGTCGAATACGGCTTGGCGATCGTCGGCGTACACCATGCCCTCGAACGTGTACCCCGTTATTTCCTTGAACTCGTCGAGCGTGTCGCAACCGAAGATGTCGAGGGTGGCATGATTTGCGAACAGGATATTTCCTGCTCCCTCGGCCTGATAAACGAAAAAGCCTCCGGGCATATGCTGCCCGATGTCCTCGACAAGGGAAAGGGTTCCCGCGTTTAGTTCGAAACTCCTCGCCTGCATGGTCGGCCGCCTTTGCTCGATTTTGCCCACGGCTATAGCTATAGTGGAAATGCTAGCACAACTCGAAAACAGCTATCATTTCAAGAAACATGAAAGGACGGCCATGGCGTTCCTGCCCACAACCGAACACGAGATGCGCGATCGCGGCTGGGACGCGGTCGACTTCGTGTACATTTGCGGCGACGCCTACGTGGACCATCCCTCTTTCGGCTGCGCCATCATCACGCGCCTGCTCGAGGCGCACGGCTATCGCGTGGGCATAATAGCCCAGCCCGATTGGCGCGACCCCGCAAGCATCTGCGTGTTCGGCGAGCCGCGTTTGGCGTTTCTAATCTCGGCCGGCAACATGGACTCGATGGTCAACCACTACACCGTCGCTAAAAAACGGCGCAGCTCCGATGCCTATTCGCCCGGCGGCAAGGCGGGGCTGCGACCCGATCGCGCCTGCGTCGTCTACGGCAACCTCGTGCGGCGCACGTTCAAGCACACCCCCATCGTGCTCGGCGGCATCGAGGCGAGCTTGCGGCGCCTCGCCCATTACGATTACTGGTCCGACAAACTCAAGCGCTCGGTGCTCATGGATGCAGGCGCAGACCTCATCTCGTACGGCATGGGCGAGAAATCGATTGTCGACATCGCAGACGCCCTCGCTTCGGGGCTCGAGGTCAAGGACCTGACGTATATTCCGGGCACGGTATTCCGCACCCGTTCAATCGAGCACGTGTACGAGCCGGTCATCTTACCCTCGTTCGAGCAAATGCAGGCCAACAAGCTTGATTACGCCCGCAGCTTCAAACTGCAGACGGACAGCCTCAACCCCTTTGACGGGCACCCCCTCGTCGAGGAATACCCCCATGGCGTGTACGTGGTGCAAAACCCTCCCGCCCAACCGCTCACGACCGAGGAATTCGATGCGATCTACGAGTTGCCCTACGAGCGCGCATGGCATCCAGCGTACGATGCGGCCGGCGGCGTGCCAGCTCTTGCCGAAGTCAAGTTCTCGCTCACGAGCAACCGCGGCTGCATCGGAGATTGCGCGTTCTGCGCGCTCAATTACCATCAGGGACGCATCATTCAAGCGCGCAGCCACGACTCGCTGCTTGCCGAAGCGCGCCTCATGTGTCAGGACCCGGATTTCAAGGGCTACATTCACGACGTGGGCGGACCGACGGCCAACTTTAGAATACCCGCATGCGACAAGCAGCTCAGCCATGGCGCCTGCGCGCATAAACGCTGCCTATCGCCTACGCCCTGCAAGCGCCTGCGGGTTACCCACAAGGATTACGTGAAACTCCTCCGCAAGCTGCGCGCCCTACCCAACGTGAAAAAAGTGTTCGTGCGCAGCGGCATCCGTTTTGACTACTGCATGCTCGACCCCGATCCCACGTTCTTGCGCGAGCTCGTGACGCACCATGTGAGCGGGCAGCTGCGTGTAGCGCCCGAGCACATCTCCGATGAAGTGCTGCGCGTCATGGGAAAACCGAGCCGAGCCGTATACGACCGGTTTGTAGCTGAATTTGAGCAAGCATGTGCTCAGGCAGGCAAGGAGCAGTACATCGTCCCCTACCTGATGTCGTCGCATCCGGGCTCCACGCTCAAAGAAGCCGTCGAGCTCGCCGAATACTGCCGCGACCTAGGATTCAACCCCGAACAGGTGCAGGACTTTTACCCGACGCCCGCCACGGTCTCGACTTGCATCTACTACACGGGGGTGGACCCGCGCACGATGGAGCCCGTATACGTTCCCAAATCGCCGCACGAAAAGGCCCTCCAGCGCGCCCTCATCCAGTATCGCAACCCCAAGAACCACGACCTCGTACGCGAAGCGCTGCACCGCGCTGGGCGCGAGGACCTTATCGGTTTCGACAAACGCTGCCTCGTGCGCCCGGCCAAGCGCAAGCGATCTGGCAGAAGACGCTAGCAGAAAACGCTAAAGAAAAGGACCGCCACAAACGAAACCGCACCTCCCGAATCAGGACTTTTCCGAATCCGAATTCGGGGGTGCAGTTCAAACGTGACGGCCCTTACTTAACCCGTTGCGCCGTTGGGTCAATACAGCGCTATAGCGCTCCTACTTCTGGCCCGGCTCCACGACGAGGGTATCCTCGTAGTCCGCGCCATACACGTCAAGCAGCGTCTTTTCGTAAGCCGCATGGAAGAACTTCTCGGATCCGAGTTTCTGCATATCCTCGTTGATCCAATCGAGCAGCGTCGTGTTGCCCTTCGAGACCGCAGGCGCAATCGTGTCGAGGCTGCCGAGCTCCTCGATGCCGACCGTGTAGCCCTCGGCGCTGTTGGCAAAGGCAATAACCTCGGTGTTGTCGTTCGCCCATGCCACGCCTTCCTTGTTCTCGAACGCAGTCTTGGCATTGGCGTACGTCTCGAACTTCTTCAGCTTGATCTCGGGGTTGTTCTCGGTCAGATACGTCTCGGCCGTGGTGCCCGTGATGACGATGACCTCGCCGTCGCCGATTTGGTCGAGGCTCGTGATGACGTTGTCGTTAGGCGACACGACGCCCAGCGCCACGTTCATGTACGGGTCGGCGAAATCGACCTTCTGAGCACGCTCTTCGGTAACCGTGAAGTTTGCCAGGATGAGGTCAACCTTGCCGGTCTCCAGGTACTCGACGCGATTGGCCGCCTCGGTAGACACGAACTCGACGTTCACGCCCAAGTCCTGAGCAAGGCGGTTAGCCAGCTCGATGTCGTAACCGGCATACTCGCCGCCTTCGTCGACGTAGCCAAACGGATGCTTGTCGCTGAACACGCCGATCTTGATGGTACCGTCCGCCTTGATCTCGTCCAGCGTGCGGAACACGCCGCCCGACGCCTCGGCGCTCGCCGCGCTGCCCGACCCGGAAGCCGCCGCAGACGCGCTTGCGCTACCACCCGACGAACCGCATCCCGTGAGCACGAACGCCACAAGCGCGAACGCCGCAACCACGGCAGCCATTCCAATTAAACGCTTCTTCATTCTCGTCTCCTTTATTACCAATATCCCTTACGATACTTGACCCCAAAATTTTCAAACGCCCCTACAAGCCAAGCTGTAATGGCGAGTCTATGCCATGATACCCGTATTATCCATTTCGTCATCATTAAGATTTACGAACGAATACGTTCGATTCCCCCGAAAGCAACAAGCCAAGCGAAAGACCCACCACCCCACACTCCCGGGGCGGCGGGACAGGAGGCGCGAAACCCCCTACTCAGCTACATGCGAGCGCACAGCCGCAAACTCGAACGTATGCAGGAACTCCTTCGCACGCTCGGTCTTGGGATTGGTGAAGAACTGCTCGGGAATGCCCTCTTCCACGATATGTCCGCCTTCGAGGAAGATGACGCGATCGGCCACGGCGCGGGCGAAACTCATTTCGTGCGTGACGATAATCATCGTCTTGCCCTCGCGGGCCAAGTCCAGGATGACGTCGAGCACTTCGTGAACCATCTCGGGGTCCAGGGCAGCCGTGATTTCGTCAAGGAGCATGATCTCGGGCTTCATCGCAAGGGCGCGCGCGATGGCAACGCGCTGTTTTTGGCCGCCCGAGAGCTGGCGCGGATAGTCATCGCGCTTGTCGAGCAAGCCGACGCGCGCGAGCAGCGCCTCGCCTTCGGCAACGACTTCGGCCTTCGGGCGCTTTTGCACGACGATGGGCGAAAGCGTGATGTTGTCGATGATGGTCTTGTGCGGGAACAGGTCGTAGCTTTGGAACACCATGCCGAGCTTTTGCCGAATTTGAGCGATATCCTTGGAGCGGCCGTTGACCTCCTGGTCGTCGAGCATAATGCGTCCGCCTTGGATTTCCTCCAAACCGTTTATACAGCGCAACAGCGTAGACTTACCGCATCCGGAAGGACCGATGACGACGATGACCTCGCCTGGCTGCACCGTCAGATTCAACCCGTCGATAACGACGTTGTCGCCAAACGTCTTGCGCAAGTTCTCTATTCTCAGAACGCCTTGTTGCGTCATGTCTGTCTCCTACCGTTCGTTATCGGCCGAAGCGATCGTGCCTTCCGCCAGCCAAACCGCCGAATGCAATACCACCCGCGTCTAAGCGCTCACCTGCAACGCGCCCGCTAGTTGCTCCACTTTTTCTCGAGATGACGGGCAAGCATGCTAATCGGCCAGCACACGAGGAAATACAGCAACAGGATGGTGCCGAAGATGCCGAACACGGCGTTTGGGCTGACCATGCGGTTTGCTTCGATAATCTGCTGACCCACTTTCATGACCTCGACGATGCCGATCATGTATATGAGGCTCGTGGTTTTGATCATGCGCGTAACGAGGTTGATGGACATGGGAATGAGCCGCCGAGCAGCTTGGGGGATGACGATGTGGTAGTAAATCTGCCGCTTGTCCATGCCGAGCGCCGCAGCGCTCTCGTACTGATGCTTGGGAATGCTCTCGAGCGACCCGCGCACCAGGTCGCCCATTTCGCCGACGCCCCAGAAACTGAACACGATAATGGAGCTCAATTCGGCCGAAATGTTGATGTCAAGCGCGCGCGTGGCGCCGAAGAACACGATGAACAGCAACACGAGCTGCGGCATGATGCGCACGATTTCGAGGTAAATACGGCTTATGACCTTTGCCACCGGATTTTTCCATGTCATGAACACGCCGAACAGCATGCCCAGCACGATGCTGATGACCACCGATATAAGGCTTATTTCGACCGCAATGCCCAGGCCCTGCAGGAGCCGCATGGCATTGCTGCCCTTGAACAGGACATCAAGACCCAAAAGCTCCATAGCGAAGCTTCCTTTCGACTACGGTTCCCAACACGGACACGGGCAAAATAATTATCAGATAGAAAATAACGAGCATGACCAGGCATTCGGTCGTATCGTAGTACAGGCCGATGAGGTCCTTTGCCACGAACATCAAATCCATGAGGCTGATAGCCGAGAACACGCTCGTCTCCTTGAGCAGGAAGATGATGTTGGCTACGAACGACTGCACCGACAACGCGACGGCTTGGGGAAGTACGATGTAGCGCATGACCTGGGCCTGCGTCATGCCTAACGACAGAGCGCTTTCGGTCTGAATCGGCTCTACGGCCTCGAGGCCGCTGCGGAACGTCTCGGCCATATAGGCGCCGCCCAGCAAAGCCAAACCCAGCATGCCGCATGTTTCGGCGTCTATGCCGATACCCAAAATGCGCGGCACGGCGAAGTACATGAAGAACAGCTGGATGAGCAGGGGCGTATTACGATACAGCTCGATGTAGAACAACGAAATCTGATACAGGACGGGCACCTTGAAATGCGTGATCATGGCCACGACGAGGCCGATGACGAGCGAGCCCAAGATACCAATCCAACCGATGCGCAGGGTGAGCCACATGGCGTCGACGAACAGCGGCAAGTAATCCGCCATCGCAGCGAAATCCATCTATCCCCTTTTCCCTAAACGCACGAGGCTGTATTCCTAGTTATTTAATATGATTAAGATTACGCGCATGATGCTAAGAAATCAAATATGCTGGCACGCCCGCTTCTCTTGTATCGAACGTATTCTAGCAGTGATTAGCGCCTGCGCAACACGCAGCCAGCGAAAACTCAAACCCGCCAGATTGAACGCCATTGCCAGCATACGCTGGATGCATGCACCGGCTAATCGTTCATGGCAAGCAGCACTTTGCGAAGGATGCGCACGAGCTCCGCCGCGTCGCCGGGCTCGATGTCGAGGCACTGCCCCATCGCGAGCGGCACCTTGCGTGCCTCCTCTTTCATGGCCTGACCCGCATCGGTCAAAGCCACATCAACCCTGCGTCCGTCTGCGCTGCTGCGCTGCCGCGTGAGCAAACCGCGCACCTCGAGCTTCTTCAGCAGAGGCGTGAGCGTGCCCGAATCCAGATACAACCGCTCGCCGAGCTTGCTCACCGACATGGGTCCGTACTCCCACAACGCCATCATGACGAGATACTGCGTGTAGGTGAGCCCCAACTCGTCTAAAAACGGCGTATAGCGACGAACCACTTCCTTGGAGCAGGCATACAGCGGAAAACACAGCTGGTTCTCGAGCTTGAGCAGCTCGTCCGTCGAATACGCATCAGTATGTTCAACAACGTCTTGCATAGTCCCAAATTCTATACGAACCCCGCCAACCGTCCAAACCATTTTTTCGCAATTACAAGGCTGCGACTCTCGCCGCCGTCAGCCTTCCATCCCACCACCCCGAGCGCGTGCCCCCCCGTGAGGCGGGGTGTTCGCTTGAGACAACTGAGCCCCAAACCTGATACACCCAACGAGGTTGGCTGCTTCACAATGGGGTTGGGGCATTGGCCGAAAAGCTTTGCAGCCCCTATCGTGAAGCCTTCAGCCCAAAGCCATGCGAGTGTTCATTATTTTGTTTTGGTTTA
>CAMPAJ010000042.1 GCA_946631805.1 uncultured Eggerthellaceae bacterium | reverse complement strand
CCCGCTTCGTTTGCAGGGCCGTCGGCTTGCGCTCCGGTACGCGGTAGACGTTGAACTCGTCGGTTTTCTTAGGGCCGACGATGGTGCCCCACTCCACGAGCTCCTCGAGCGCTTCGTATGCCTCGTCGTCCGAGCAGCCGCAATCGGACGCCACGTCTTCCATAAGCGCCGTCCCGCGCGCATACACGCTGGCCATCGCGGCTTCAAGGTAGGGCGACATCTCGCCCGGCTCCATGCCGCATACGCGTGCATAGCCACCCAGGGGCACGGCCGTCACGCCGAATTTCGTTTCGCCGCGCTGTATGCCGATGCACGGACCCGGCAGACCGATCATGAATTCCGAAACGCGCACGCCGAACGCGCGCGCGGCGACGAAGTGCCCGCCTTCGTGGATGAACACGAGGAAACCGAGCACGACCGTCGCAGCAAGAACTGTAAGCAAAATATCCATGCTGGCATTATACGGCCTTATAAACGCCGTTTCCCATCGGTTGCCAAAGCGCCACAGCGCAACCACCAAATGCACGCCAGGGCACTGTCGTACAGTATGGGTCTCAAAACGTTTCTGGCGCTCGATTGCGGCTCATTCGTGGCGGGGTATGCCAGCCTTGTGCAAACGGTGGTTTTAGCAGAGAGGCTCCCGAAGGAGGGTTCGCCTTTTCGCCTAATGTGCAAGCCACGCTCGAGCTTCGGTGCGCGCCCAAGCGTCAACTTCAAGGAGCTGCTCCACCGATTCAACGGAGTGCACATCATGGGCTTGCATTACGGCCTCGACGCACTCGGCGATGCCCAGATACGTGCCCTCCCCTGCCAGGAACGCGGCAACGGCCACCTCGTTGGCTGCATTCATGGCGCAAGGCAGCGTGCCGCCGCGCTCGCCTGCAGCCCGCGCCAAGGCCAGGCACCTGAACGTTTCGGTATCGGCCGGGGCAAACTCCAGGCTTCCCAGCTTCGTGAAATCGAGCGGCTCGACGGGCGCGTCCCAGCGCTCGGGATAGCTCAGCGCATACTGGATCGGTATGCGCATGTCGGTCGTCCCCAGATGCGCTTTCACCGACCCATCCGAAAACTCGACCATCGAATGTATGGCGCTTTGCGGTTGCACCACGACGCTTATGCGGTCGTAGGGCATGTTGAACAGATGATGGGCCTCGATGACCTCGAGCCCCTTGTTCATGAGCGTCGACGAGTCGATGGTGATCTTGGGGCCCATGTTCCAGGTCGGGTGCGCAAGGGCCTGCGCGGCGGTTATGCCCTTGAGGTCCTCGCGCTTCTTCCCGCGGAACGGACCGCCCGACGCCGTGACCCAAAGCCGTTCGACCTCGCGCGCCGACTCGCCTATAAGACACTGGTAAATGGCCCCATGCTCCGAGTCGATGGGCATGAGGGCGCCGGCGGGCCCATGCGCCGGAGCCGCGCCCGATTCACGGCGCGCCTCGTCAACCTGGGCGGCGAGCGGCATGATCAGATCACCGCCCACGACGAGCGATTCCTTGTTGGCAAGCGCAAGCACCTTGCCCGCCTTGAGCGTTTCGTAGCTCGCCTGCAAGCCGGCAGCACCTACGAGCGCGTTGACGACCACATCGACGTCGGACCGCTTCACCAGGTCACACACGGCCTGTGCGCCAATAGCGATATCGACGTCCTGGGAAACGCCCACTTCGTCGAGCACAGCCGCATCGGGCTCCTGTCCCAAAGCGATGGAGGTCACGCCGAATTCCTTCGCCTGCAGCAACGCTTCCTTCGCCCTGCGCCCGGCGGCAATTGCGACGACGCTCACTTTATCCGGGTGCCGACGCGCGACGTCGAGCGTCTGCGTGCCGATGCTGCCAGTAGAACCAAGAACCGCTATGCGCCGTACCATATGGGGCCTCCCTCGAATGTCAACCGCACCATTGTAGCGCCAAACACGTGAAATGAGATCGTAGTGATACGGTCAACCAGGTTGAGGTGCATCAAAGTCCAAGTAGCCCTGGTCATAAAAGGGACGGGGTCATGAGCGATTCTGCAGGCACTGCTCCTGTCATCCACATCTGCTAGCCGAAGCCAAGCGAATGACCCCGTCCCTTTTATGACCAGGGCGGACGGGTAAGAGGCCAACGTGCGGTCAACGAGGTTGGGTGTATCAGGCTCGCATTAGAACGGCATGGGAAGGCAGCCGAAGCCGAACAGCAGGATGGCAGCTGCAACGGCCGTGGGCATGAGCGAGTCGCAGCGGTCGAACAAGCCACCGTGACCCGGCATGATGGTGCCCGAGTCCTTGAAGCCCACCGAGCGCTTGACGCGGCTCTCGCACAGATCGCCCAGAACGCTCGTGAGGCCGCACACGAGCCCGAACAGCAGGCATTGCCACACGTTTATGGATATCTCGGGAACCGCGAGCATGATGCACCAGAACGCCATCGATACGATGAGGCCGGCGATAAAACCTTCCCAGCTCTTCTTGGGCGACGTGCGCGGTGCGAGCTTGTGCTTGCCGAACTTGGAACCGAACACGTAGGCCCCGGCATCGTTGGCCCAGATGCTCAGAAAGATGACCATGACGACCAGGCCGCCCCACAGCCCCCCGATGGACATGCGTATGAGCAGCAAACACGACAGCTGCATGCCCGTGTACATCGCGCCGAACACGCAAATGCCCACGTCGGCGACGCGTGCGCGCAACCAGTACACGTACCAGACCGTAACGGCGAGCATGAGCAGGGCCGTGACGAACACCATGCCGATTATGCCGAAGAAGAACACGGCCGCCGGATACGCGGCAGCAGCCACGATGCCAATGAACTCGTTGGGCATCTTGGCATCGGAACGGAGCATGTAGTAGAACTCGCCCGTGCAAATGGCCGCCGTGACGGCCAGGATGAGCATCGTCGTCACATCGCTTGCGAGCACGCACGCGATGTTGAGCGTGATGTAGACCGCGCCCGTGCGCAGGCGCACCTGGAAATCGCTGGGGTTCTTGAAGCGGTCGGGCGTTTTCTCGTACGCCTTCTCCTTGACGCGCTGGGCACGCTGACCCGATTCGGGCTTGGGCTCGCCGGTGCGCGTCGTGCGCTTGGGGGCGGGCGATACGTGAGGCTCGTTCGTTTTGCCCAGACGCCTGCGCAGGCGCTCGCGCGCATCCAGCGGCTCGTCGGGCTCTTCCTCGACATGAGCCTCGCTCGAGGGAATATACGATGCATGCGTATGCACGTGGTTTGTAGCGCCGGCTTCATCCTGGTCGACGTCCGTATAGCCCTCTGGCACCTGCCAGCCATCGCCGTCCCACACGCCCTCGGATTCTGGAACGTCGTCCCAGTAACGGGGAACGTCGCTTTCCAAACCGGCCTCGCGTTCGTCAGCCATGTGCTACACCGCCCCAAAACGCCGGTCGCGTGCCTGGTAGGACAGAAGCGCCCGCAAAAACTCGTAACGGTCGAAATCGGGCCACAGAACGTCCGTGCAGTAGAACTCCGTGTAGGCGAGCTGCCACAGCAGGAAGTTCGAAACCCGCATCTCGCCCGATGTGCGAATGAGCAACTCGGGGTCGGGAATACCTGCCGTGTACAAGCCCCGCTCGAACAGCTCTTCGGTTGGCTCGGGGATCTGGCCCGTCTTTTCCGCCTGTTCAACGGCAAAGGTCATAAGAGCCTGAGCTGCGTGGAGCATCTCCTGGCGCGACCCGTAATTCACGGCGACGACGAGCGTCATGCCATCGTTGTCTTTGGTCTTGTGCCACGCTTCCTCGAACGCTTCGCGCGTTTCCTGCGGCAGGCGCGACATATCGCCTATCGTCATGACGCGCACGTGCTCTTCGTGGAGCCCGTCCACTTCGGCGAGCATCGTCTTGGCGAACAGGTTCATAAGCCCTTCGACCTCGTCGTCGGGCCTCTTCCAGTTCTCGGTCGAGAACGAGTAGATCGTCAGGTAGCGCACGCCCGAATCCGAGGCGGCGCGTATGGTCTCGCGAACCGCCTCGATTCCAGCTTTATGTCCGCGCAGCCGATTGAGGGCGCGCTTCTTGGCCCAACGCCCGTTGCCATCCATGATGACGGCAACGTGCTTGGGAACGCGCGCCTCGTCGAGCGCCCTAGGATCGAGCCCTGCAGGGGGGTTCGGGTAAATATCTGTCACAGGCTTAGCGAACAAGCAATCTTCCTATCATCAGTCCGCAAACGCTACAAAACCCACGGGGTAATGAAACATCGTAAGTCAGCGAGGACGATTCTGGCGAGTGCAGCTGGCCCGCCTTCCGCCCGACGCGTACTTCGGTACGCAAAGGCGGAAACAAGGGCCGGATGCGCCGTCAGAATCGGTCGCAGCGTCGACTAGTTCTGCCGGCCGGAAGGCCGGGGGAACCCTAAATCTCCATTACCTCGGCTTCCTTAGCCTTGAACGCATCTTCGATCTTGGCGATGTACTTGTCGGTCAGCTTCTGGACGTCTTTCTCGCCGCGGGACTGGTCGTCTTCGGTGATGTCGCCGTCCTTCTCGGCCTTGCCGAGCTGCGTGTTGGCATCGCGGCGTGCGTTGCGCACCGAAACGCGCGCATCCTCGGCATAGCCCTTGCACTGCTTGACGAGCTCGCGGCGGCGTTCCTCGGTAAGCTCCGGGAACGGCAGGCGAATGACCATGCCGTCGTTGGAAGGGGTCACGCCCAGGTCGCTTTCCATGATGGCGCGCTCGATGGCCTTGAGCGAGCTCTTGTCCCACGGCTCGATGACGAGCAGGTGGGCATCGGGGGACTTCACGCCGGCGAGCTGGTTGATGGGCGTCATGGCACCGTAGTAGTCCACCTTGATGCGGTCAAGAACCTTGCCGCTCGCACGCCCCGTGCGCACGCTGCCGAACGCATTGTGCAACGCATCCACGGCGTTGCCCATGCGCTCTTCCGCTTCGAGCATAATCTCATCGATATCCATCGAATCCTCCATTCCGCCGACGGCGCCCCTCCCCGGGCGCTATTCGACAGTCGTTCCTACATTCTCGCCCTTCAACGCACGAGAAATGTTTCCGTTTACCGTAAGGTCGAATACGATCATGGGCATGTTGTTGTCCATGCACAGCGATGTGGCGGTCGCGTCCATGACGTGCAAGCCCCGATTGAGCACTTCCATGTAGCTGATGCGGTCGAACTTCTTGGCATCGGGGTTCTTCATGGGGTCGCTATCGTACACGCCGTCGACCTTCGTAGCCTTCATGAGCACGTCGACGTTGAGCTCGCATGCGCGCAGCGCCGCAGTCGTATCGGTTGTGAAATAGGGGTTGCCGGTACCGGCCGCCAATATGACGACGCGCCCCTTTTCCAGATGGCGCTCTGCGCGACGGCGGACGTACGGCTCGGATACCTGCAACATGTTGATGGCCGATTGGACGCGGCTGATCATGCCGTGACGCTCGAACGCATCTTGCAAGGCGAGCGAGTTCATCACGGTTGCGAGCATGCCGATGTAGTCTGCTTGGGCGCGATCCATGCCCTCGGCCGAACCGGCCAGGCCGCGGAATATGTTGCCGCCGCCGACCACGATGGCCACCTGCACGCCGTCATGCACCACCTCGCCGATCTGCTCGGCCAGGTCATCAACCACGCGAGGGTCGATACCGTATCCCAGATCGCCGGCCAAAGCCTCGCCCGATAGCTTGAGCAATACGCGCTTGTACTTGTAGTCTCCCGACATGTTCGGATCCTCCTCGCACGCTGGTTTATATAGCTTTTGCTATCATACCCGAATTTACGCCTCAGGTAACCGACCGTACGCCTGCTTTTGAAACAAAGTAAGGGACGGCCATAAAGACCGTCCCTCTAACCGGCGAGCCTAAACGGCCGCCGCATCTGCGCTGTGCGTATCCGCTACATGCCGAGCATCCTCAACAGCTCCTCGAGCTGTTCGGAGTTGAGGCCGTTGCCCTGGCCGTCGCCACGGCCGCCGAAGCCCTCTCCGCGCTGGTCCTGCTGCTGTTGCTCCTGCTCTTCCTCCTGATTCGCAGTGGGCGTCATGTTCTCGTCGGAAGAGAGCGTGACGTCTATCGAAAGCTCCTCGCCGTCGCGGTTGACCGTGATGGGAATCGTGTCGCCGACCTTGTGCGCACGGACCTCGAGCGTGACGTCCGTGACCGAGGTGACCGCCTTGCCGTCGACCTTGGTGATGATGTCGCCGACCTGCAGATCGGAGTCAGCGGCGCCGGTGTCGGGCGTGATGGCCGAAATGTAGGCGCCCGTGTCGGTCGAGAGGTTGTACCGCTGGGCGATCGCGCTGTTCACGAGCGATAGCGACACGCCGATGATGGCATGCGTGGGCTCCTTGCCCTCGATGACGTTCTGGGCGATCTGGATGGCGTAGTTGGCGGGGATGGCGAAACCGACGCCCGCGTAGTCGCCCGAATAAGACGAGATCATCGCGTTGATGCCGATGAGCTTGCCGTCAGCGTCGACGAGCGCGCCGCCCGAATTGCCCGGGTTGATGACGGCATCGGTCTGGATCATGTTGGGATAGTACGTGTATTCGGGCGTCTGATTGCCGTAGAAGTAGCTGTACATATCGCCCGCGTTGGTGCTCGAGTTCATGATGGTGGAGCGGTTGGTCGCCGAGACGACGCCGGTTGCGACCGAAGACTCCAGGCCCAGGGGCGCGCCGACCGTCATGACCCATTGCCCGATGCGCAGGTTGTCGGAATCGCCGATGTCGGCTGCCACGAGTCCCTCGGTATCTTCGACCTTGATTACCGCAACGTCGGAGCTGCTATCGCCGCCCACATACGTCGCGTCGCGCTCGACGCCGTTAACCGACACAGTGAGCTTGGCCGCATCTTCGACCACATGATAGTTCGTGATGATGTAGCCGTCTTCCGAAATGACGACGCCGCTGCCCATGCCCGTAGCGACCATGGAGTTCTCTCCTTGGTTACCGACGCCGTATCCGTAGCCAAAACCGTAGCCGTACGAAGCGGACTGCTCTTGGTAATTGTAGATGGCGACAACCGAAGGCAGTGCTTTGGCAGCTACCGCTTCGGCGAGCGTCTGCCCTTCATCAACGGCGTTTATGACCGACTGGTCCGTCGTGCCTATGTAAGAAGCCGTCGTCTGGCCGGGGCTCTTGAACCCACCTGCAAAGGCGAAGCCGCCGAATGCGAGCGCACATGCCAGAAGCGCTCCAAGGAATCCGAACAGGAACGATTTGCCTGCACCGCCGGAAGACTTCGCAGCGGCCTTTTGCCGGCCAGCAGCAGAGGATGCGGCGGGTGCAGCAGTAGCCGCCGTTCCGCGACTGCTCGTATACGCTTCAGATGTGCTCGAATAGCGCGATTGAGTGCCTGAAAGAGGCGGGAGCGTCGAGGCAGCGGAGCCGGCGGAAGCCCCCGCGGCTTGCGTCGAAGCGGACTGGGCGCCCTTGGCTTCACCCGAATCGAAAGCGTACCCACTTTCGAACGAGCTCGTCGCCGAGCTGAGCGTCGCCGTGTCGCCGAGGCGTCCAGCCGCGAAGCTCTCGGTCTGGCTTGCACTGGGCAGCGGCTCGTACATGCTCGTATGAGGGAGCTCGCCGACTGCGTCGATACCGCTCGTGTCGGCTTGCACTACTGCACGCCCCCAATCGGACTGGGGCGTAAACTGGCGCTCCGCCCTCGGGGTAGGTTGCGCCTGTTGCACCTGTTGCACCTGCGCATCCGTGGTTTCAACAGCAGAAGGCTGCTCGTGCTGCACGGCAGGCTGCACCTCGTCGCCCGGCACATCGATCGTCGCATGCTCCTGGCCTTGCGGCTCAGGATCGACATGCGCACGGTAAGGTGGCTCGGGCGAGCCGGAGGCGGACGGCGCGAAGCCGTTGTTCGAATCGTTCATGCTATGCTCCTTAGCTATTCTCGCTTGTGTTCAAATCGCTTGGGAAAACCTTAACACTCGCAGCGGTGCATGACGGCTCCTTTGACGATTCCGTCACCAGCACGACACAGTTCGTGACCTGTTTTTAAGGTTGCTTTCAGGTTTTCTTCACATTGCTTGACCAAAGGGGAGACTCCCCAATGGTCAGCCGGGTTTTGAGCCTGCCAATGCCGAACGAATCGATTGCTACTGACTGAAAGGGAGTCTCCCCTTTGGTCACCTAAGCGAAGCCCTACTCCTCGCTGAACAGGAACGCCCGCGTGCGCTCGTGCTGCGGGTTGTCGATGACGTCGACCGCGAGCCCCTGCTCGACAATCACGCCGCCATCCATGAATATGACGTGGTCGGCAACGTCGCGTGCGAACTTCATCTCGTGCGTGACGATGACCATGGTCATATGTTCTTCGGCCAGGCTACGGATGACGCGCAGCACGCCCTTGGTAAGCTCGGGATCGAGGGCGCTCGTGGGCTCGTCGAAGAACAGCACGTCGGGATCGAGCATGAGCGCACGCGCGATGGCGACGCGCTGCTGCTGGCCGCCCGAAAGCTCGCAGGGGACCATGTCCTCCTTGCCCTCGAGGCCCATTCGCTCCAGGAGCTGATGCGCCTTCGCCTCGGCATCGGCGCGCGGCATCTTCTGAACCGTTATAGGAGCATCGATGAGGTTCTTCATAACCGTGTAGTGCGGAAACAGGTTGAAGTTCTGGAAAACGAGCCCAAAACGGGTCCGCGCCTTCGCAAGCGTCTTCTTGTCGGAATACACGGCAGAGCCGTTCGCATCTTGACTCGCTACGACGACGTCGCCGAACGAAAGCGAGCCGCCGTCGAGTGTCTCGAGCAGCGTGCAGCACCGCAAAAGCGTCGACTTGCCGCCGCCCGACGGCCCGATGATGGCCAGGACCTCGCCGCGCTCGACCGTAAGCGAAATGTCCTTGAGCACCTCGTTGTCGCCGAAGCTCTTGCGCGCGTTCTTAAGATTAACCAGTATCTGCTGTTCCATCTGCAATCCTTCTTCGAATGAAAAACGCCCAAGCCCGCAAGCTTAGTCGTGGTAGTAAGCGAGCTTCTTCTCGATGCGGCCCAGGATGAACTCGACCAGAATCGTGAAGCCCCAGTAGATGAGCGCCGCGATGATGAACGGCAGCATGCTCACCTGAGCGGCGGCGATCTGCTTGGCGACGGTGAACATCTCGGCGATGGCGAGCACGAAGGCGAGGGACGTGTCCTTGACCAGCGTGATGACCTCGTTGCCCATCGCGGGGAGGATTCTCTTGATGACCTGCGGAAGCACGATCTTCATGAACGTCTGCGTCTTGGAGTAGCCCAGCACTTCGGCCGCCTCGTGATGGCCGCGCGGGATGGACTGGATGCCGCCACGGTAGATCTCGGCGAAGTACGCCGCGTAGTTGAGGATGAAGCCGATGCAGCACGCCGACATGACCCAGGGGATGTCGAGCTGCAAGGGGCCGAGGGCGACCGGGCCGATGTTCAGGTCGCCGAGCGATACGCCGAACAGGTAGTACGGGCAGTACATGAGCGCCATGAGCTGCAGCATGAGCGGCGTGCCGCGCATGAACGAGATGTAGGCCCTCATGACCCATGCAAGCGGCTTGAACTTGCTCATGCGGCCGAGCGCGACGATGATGCCGAGCGGCAGCGAGCCAATGAGCGTGACTATGAATATCTGCCCGGTTATGATGAGACCCTGACCGAGCAATTGGAGCATCGTCGAGAAATCCACGTGGTACCTTTCGTTTACGTCCGTATGCTTGCGCGCCGTGCGCGATGCAGGCGCTTCAAGGGAATTCGCGCCGATGCGCTTGCCGATTGCGTGAACCCAGCAAGCGCAGGGAGCGTCAAGTGCGATGTGCGGGGAGTTTCCCCTGAAGCGCACGCATCTTTCGCGTTACATGGAGCAGTCCCGCCTGCTCGAAAACGCAAGCGGGACTGCCGTGTGCGCGTATGCGGCTAACCGGTCACGTTACCCATTCAACCAGGCGCAACCGTCAACCAACCCATGCGGGTCCTTACTTCAGAATCCA
>CAMPAJ010000041.1 GCA_946631805.1 uncultured Eggerthellaceae bacterium | reverse complement strand
TGCCCAGTGTCCCCGAAGCCAGGCTCGTGCAGTTCTTGAACGTGTTCTTGCCGAGCGCCGTCACGCCCTTGCCCACGCCCGCCGAGGCGAGCTTGCTGCACCCGCTAAACGCACTGGCGCCCAGCGTCTTGACCGATGCGGGAATGCTGATTTTCTTGAGCGCCGTGCAGCCTTCGAACGCGCTCGCGCCGATGCTGGTCAGCTTGGAGTTGAACGTCACCGTCGCGAGCTTCTTGAGCCCCTTGAACGCCGAAGCGCCTACGCTCTGCACATTGGCGCCGAACTCGACGTTCTGCAAGCTGGGGCAGTTGACGAACGCATTGGCCGCAACAGTCTTGACAGCGGGCCCGAGCGTGATCTTTTGCACGATGGGCGCGTTTACCGTCCCTATGCTGCTCGCAGTGATGTTCGCGGCATTCAGGGTAAGCTCCGTTTGCGCCTCGCGCTCGGTCATGCTGCCCAAGCGAATCGATACGGTGTCGTTTTCGCCACCGACCACGGTCGTGGTATACGTCTCGTAATTGGGATGCTCGACCGTGAGGGTATAGGTGATTCCGCGTGAAAGCCCGTAAAGCCCTTGAGCATCTGGCGTGACCGATTTGCCCTGCGGATCGCAGACCCCAAGCGTTGCTCCCACGGGCACGTTGATCTTCGTTGCGGTCTTTTTCAATTCAAAATCCGATTCGGAAAGCCTCACCGTCGTCTCGTTGAGCTCGATGGTGCCTTCGCGGTCCTCGTAACCATCCCACCTGATGCTATACGTCGCAACATCATCGATGTCGAGCACGTAGCTGCCGTTGAGGCCCGCACGCACGAACGTGCCAGCATGGTTCTTGACCCATTGCACCTGGGCTCCCTGGGGCAGATCAAACGATACCGTTCGGGCTGCTAGCATATCTTGCGTGCTCACGGTCACGGTCCCGCCTTGCACGTCGCCACCAGTGAGCTGCATCGTGTAATCTCGATAGCCGTCGAGCGAAACCGTGAGCGTGCTCGCGTCAGCATCGTCTATAGCGTAACGGCCAGCGCTGTCGGGCACGACGGGAAGACCGTGCTCGTCCACAACCGTCACCGTCGCCCCTGTCGGCGCGTTGACCTTTGCCATGGTGACGCAAACGCCATAGGCATCATCCATCATGTCGGATGACGCGATTCTGGGACGCTGCTGATCAATGGCATCTTTGTGCTCGTAGTAATAAGCCGTTCCCTCGTCGAGCAGCGCCTGCACAGACTTGACGCTTGCCGCATCGCAGCGCGCGGTCGAGAGGTCGACCCCTGCGGGGAGCGAAACATCCGCAAGCTGCGATTTGACGAATGGCTCGACATACGCGTCTTTCAGATGGAACAGGCTCGACGAGTAGTACGCCATCATATCGATTGGATTTACGACTTCGGGATACAAGAATCCCTGGATAACGCCCACGAGAATGGCGGCTTCGACCGACGTGTTGTAGCCAGTCAGGCTCTCGAACGTGCCGAGCGGCACCTTTGCGTCAAATATCTGCGGATAGCCAGGCGTTTGGGGCGCATATCCAGCCGCCGACAGCGCCTCCTCTACATCGGCCGTCCCATAAGAGGCTGCCGCCGACAGCGACGGCATGCAAATAATAGCATCGACGCCAGCATCCATGAGCTGCTGCGCTGTAAGCGAGTTGGAACTCCTCTGGGTACCCGCCTTGGCGTCGGGGAAATACGCACTCACAACGTCATCGGTCGTGTCCTGCACCGCCTCGAGAACGCGCAGGTTGCCCAACGTTGACGCATCGCCGTCGGGATTGAACTTGGCGACACCAAACAAATACGAAACCTTGCCGGTCGCGCTATCGGCCTGTTTAGTCACCTTTGTCACGACGGCCACTTTCTTACGCGCGATTTTCCCCTCGTCGATCTTCTTGAGGATGTACCACTTGGTCGCCTTGACGAACTGCTCGTACTTGATGGCGATGTCGGCCACCGACCCGTAGCGCGTCGTGCGCGTCGCGTCGTTCGCCAGCGCGAGCTGTGCGCGCCATGTGAGCTCATCAACGTTCTCGACCAGGCAGTCCAGACCTGTTGTGCTCGATGTGTCACCACGGTCGTACGTCACGGCAATGGGATCGAACCCCTCATCCCCGCTGCGATAGAACTCACTGCGTTCATATACATTGCCGTCCGAATTCTTCGTGCCCAGCAAATCCTCCTTGTCGGTATGACGGCGGATGTCCAGGACGTACTGATAGGGTTGGGTGGGAATAGTACGTCCAACGCCCCAGGTCGCGTAATTAATCGAAGTCGTGGTGTCATGGTTCATCGTGACCTGGTAGACGTTGCCGACCGACGTGTTGGTGCCGATGACCAAATCGGGCCTCAGCGCCAGGTCTGCCGGGTACCCGAAGGCGGTTACAGGTATCTCGTTGAACGACGAGGGGATGCGCCCGACCGTGTCCCAGGCTGCAGTATCGCCGCTGGCCTGCAGATTGTTGGTTTCGGCGTATCGGTTGTAAAACTCGTTGTACAGGTACGGATTAGGATTCTCGTTCGCATCGGACCCGTACACGCCCAGGCGGTCCGAGCGTTGGGCTTGCGCCAGATCGCCAGCACTCACCTGGGCCGAAGGTATGACGGTGGCGTTGATGCCGAGCATGTCGGGCATCGCGGTCGCCGAGCCATGAGCACCTGCGGTGAGCACTGCGGCATCGAGCGCGAGCGCAGACGTCGGCGCGCTCCACGAAATCGCGTCTTGCGCCTGAACATCATCCTGTTGAACCCCCAGCTGCGCGACGCCCGCCAGATGCGTCGTTTCCGACGGAGCAGCTATCGCCTGGGGAAGCGCCATCGTGCAGGCAAGGGCAACCGAAAGCCCCAGGCCCGATGCAGCTCTGCCCCACCGCCTCGCGGTGCCGTTCGTTGGTCTTTTCATGTTCTCCTCCTCAACGAGCTAGTCGACAACGTCATACGAAAGGCCTTCGGGCATGTAGGTGACCTGCACGCCCGCCTCTTTCTCCAAATCAGCCATGTATTGCTTGAGAAGCGCCGTCCAATGCGCTTTGATGGAAAGATCGGCAATCAGCGCCTTGAGCGACTCGCTTTGAAGCGAGCCGTAAATATCGTCTCCTACGAGTTCTTCGCGCTCCATGCACAGCACGACGCGGTAGCCGTCCGTTCCCTTAAGCGGTTCCGCGTACAGCTCGCCCACTTGAAGCTTTGCTTTGCGCAACTTGTTATCGGGGTCGATGGCGGACCCGTTGTACAGGAAATCCCAGCCGATGCTACCAGCGTCTGTTGCAGCCGAAGCGCTGCTTGCGGAGTTCGCGGCCGCTGGAGAAACGCCATCGTCAACTGAGCCCGCAGACGAGCGCGTACCCTCATCCGCAGACTGCGCATCGGCCGCGTTCGCGTCCGCCCTCTGCTCGCAGATCTGGACGAATCGCTTGGTCAGCTCGTCTCCCGAAAGCCCCTTGAGCTCCGTCAGGAGGACTTGCGCACCCTGCTCGTCGCCCGTATCGAACCCAATGGCGTAATAGTGCCTCACGACCTGGTCTGCAAGGTTCGCTTTTATGAAATCGTTGCACATCTCGGCCTGAGCTTCGGCACTCAAGTCAAGCTCCTCGTTGAAGACCTGGCTTTGAATGCTACTGTATTCGTAGCTTTCCTCGAGGCCTTCGGGCGTCTGGCCCGCGTGCTCCAGGTAAGCCCGCCATCCCTCGTCGTCGTTTTCCTCGATGCCCGCATTCGCGCGGTCAGCTTCGATCCGCGCGGCAACGGCGCTCTCGTCAGCCGTGATGCCAAGTTCCTTCGCTTTCCTGAGCATGAGCTCTTTATCGGCCTTTTCGCGAATGACGCTCTCGCGCCAGGTCTTGCCGGTCATGTCGTTGCCTTGCAAGTATGCCGCCCAGCTCGCATCGTCTTCGTAGCCATGCGCTTTGCGGAATTCATCGGTATAGGCGCTGACCTCGTCCTCGGTCAAAACCCAATCGTCGAAATACGCAGCCGCCCCTTCGAGCGCTGCTTGTTCCGATGTCGCGCTTGCCGATGCCGCGCTTTGTCCGACACCCGCGCATCCGCACACCAAAACGCTCAGCGCGGCTGCGCAGAACAGCATCGCGATTCGCTTGACGTTAGCTTCCGTTATCAAAATGCACTCCTTGCCATTCCTGCCATTCGCTAGACCCTGAAGAACATGCGGCAGTACCTGAGCTTGCCCACGTACCCGCACGCCCACTTGTAGAACTTGCGGTAGTATTCCTCGAACAACGCCTGATCGTCTTTCGTGGCGGGACCCCCGCCGTACACGCGGCTCGCGTAAACCTCTGTGAGCTTGGCGAACTCGGGGTCGTCGATGCGCTGTTCGAACTTGCTGAACGTATCCGAGAAATTCGACGCGTATTCCGCAAGCGTCATAGTCTCGGGTTGCGGGATCTTGAACCGCTTGAAGCGGTCGAGGAAGAACAGGTACAAATCGCGCACAGCCCCATCGGGCCCCCGAGCGATCATCTTGTCGAAACGCCGCTTTCGCAAAAGCTTTTTGAGCGCCACGAGCAAGGATATGAACAGGGCAATGCCCACGATGAGGGCGAAGGGCGTCCACACGGGGAAGATGAGGCTCAGCGACGCCAAGCCCGCACCCAACCTACCCAAGAGGCTGTCTTCGTTCGTGGGCGACAGCATATCAAGCGGGCTCTGTCCAGCACCCTCGTCCTGGAGCGCATTCGCGTCGCCGGCGTCGCTCGATTGGATCACGTTGTCGTCCTGGTCGTCGGTCTGCTCCTGATCGTCGGGCGCATCATCGTTCGACCCGATGCCACGAACCTCGAGCTCGTTGGCCCGGTAGTGCTCGGTGACGAGCTTGACGGTCATGTTAGGCGGCTGCAATGGGGCGATAACACCTGTGAACAGCCCAAATCCTGCAAGCACCGCAACAGCGCATATCGCAAAGCCCGCGGCGGTAACCGGGACGAACGCAAGAGCCTCCGATTCGGAATCGAGCAAGCTCACTTGGTAAACGCGGTAGATGTAGAGCAACGCCGCCGCAACCAGGAACACCAGGAACGCTACAACATGGTCGTACCAGTACAGATACTCGATAAGCCCACAGAGCAGGACCCCAATGACGATGAGCGCAAGGCAACCGACTTTTTTGCGCGAAAGCAGGAACGTTGCAAGCGTCGGCACGATGATGCATCCGGTGTAATAGAGGTGATTGCCAACAGCGTCGTCCGCGGGACTTGACACCGAGCTCGTCGCCACGCTCGCGACGAGGGCCACCACGACCACGACGGCGACAACGGGGATGCCTATGAACGACGTGCGCCTATTGAGCGTCGCCGCGAACAGGCCCAAGCTGAGTGCGGCGCACAAAGCCGCCGTAAGTACGGTCCCCAAAACGTCTTGATACAGCTGCGTGGAATAAAACCCGCTGCACGCCGTATAGGCCAAACACGTCGACGCGATGATGCACAAGACGCAGTCGATAAGCGAATTCTTGATGTAGAGCCACATGCTAGGCCACCTGCCCCAACGACGTAGCATCCGAAATAACGCGCACGTACACGCCTGCCGCAGCGAGCGGCTCCATCTGCTTCATAAGGTCCTTGCGCCGCTCGGGATCGCACGTCTGGGGAATGACGGCGAACAGCATGGGCGCACGTTTTCCCACCTTTGCCGCGACGAGGGATTCCACGAGCTCTTTGGATATGACCGACGTACATACCGCTAGGTTATGCTGGGCAAAGTTGGACTTGAGCTCGCTTCGAATGAGCGCGAGCGCTTCCTTGCCCGTACCGGGCGAATAGATTTTGGGCATGCATTGGAGGATCTCGATCCGCTTGCCCGCGAGCGGGGTGAAGAAGCGCCGCTGCGCCTTGTCCTTGTCCTGGAATATGAGCTCGGCATCGAGCCCGTTGGCATCGGCGTAGCGCTCGAGCGAGAACGCGCACTCCACGACGGTGTCGTATATGCTCATGAGCTCATCGATGGTGTACTCGGGCGCATCGAAATCGGCGATGATGGCAATGCCCGGATTGGCATTCGTCTCGTACAAGCGAGTCAGGTACTGACCCTCCTCGAGCCGCGACGAGAGGTTCCAATGGATGGCCTTGATCGGGTCGCCCCACCGGTACTCGCGCACAGAGCTGTAATCCATGCCCTCGTTAAGCACGGTCGTGAAGTTCTTCTTGGCCTCCATCGCCGAATCTGTCGAAAGCGGCAGGTCCGACACGTCGAAGAGCCGCGGGAGCACCCGCATAGTGGTGAGTTCGTCGTTGACCTGCACGCTTTCGAACACACCGATCAAATCCAGTATTGCGAACGATTTGATGCCGACCTCGTACAACCCAATATGGTTGAACGTCGTGTCGAAATCAAACGTCTTGGACCCACGCGGTGGAAGCGTGATGTTGTGGACGTCGGACGCGCCTTCGCCCCCGAACAAATCCGAAAGGAAGAACAGCGCCTGGATCCGCACGGCCGGCAGGAAGCTATCGTTGCGAACCGTGAGCGAAAACGCCGAGGCGTCACCGCGGAAGCATTCGCCGCCGCTATCGTCTACCTCGTACTTGACCCCGCGCTTGAGGACCGCGACGTAGGCGAATGACAGGGCGAGTACGACGATGTAGGCGATAACGGGCACGTAACCGATGGCGGTATTCGCGAACAAAGCCGGCACCACGAGCAACAAGCCCATCACCACGCAGGCGACGCCCTTCAAAATCGTGCGCTTCAAATTGCCCGCCATCATTACCCCCAAGACCTTTGCTGGGTCGCAAGCATCCACACGAAGAAGGGCAGCACGAGGAAGTTGAGGATGACGCTCACCGGGATAATCGGGCCAATGAAGGGGATGAAACCCACGATAATGCGGCACAGGACGAGCAGCGCTGCGCCCAGGAGGACGTTTCCCCAAAACTGCTTGCGGAATTCTGCCCCGAACAGCATACGGCTGACATGGGGGATGACGAGCGCCAGCATCGCCACGGTGCCCATCTGCACCTGGCAGCCCATGAGCAGGACCGTACCGCAGATGAGGGCGAGTATGCGCAGCTTGGCCGAGTCGATGCCCAAAAGCCGCATCTCAGCGTCATCGAAGCTCAAGCCGTTGAGCCTGAAGCGCAATAGCACGATGGGAACAAGGCCCACGATGCAGGTCGCGAGCAGCGCGCCCCATCCTATGACCGTCAGGTCAGCCGCAATCGCCTCGGACAGCGAGTTGAAGACCTCCCACATCTCCCATGTAAAGACGAACGTCGTGTAGTACGTTATGAGCACGCCGATGAGCTGAGTCAAGATCATAGCTATGAGCAGCAAGTTCACGACATTCATGGGCTTGCCTTTGCCGGCCATGAGGCGCGCGCACCCGAAGAGCACCACCATGACCACGACGACGCACACGTAGCATATGAGGTAGCGTTCTCCCAAATGCTCGGCCGCAGCGGTGCCGAACACGATGACCACGATCATGTCGCCGAGCTGTATGGCACTCGACACGCCCAGCATCGACGGAGAAGCGATGGGATTGCGAAACGCCATCTGGTACAGCGAGCCCGCCACCGCCAGCACTGCGCCGCACAGCACGGTCATGAGCGTGAGGCTCGCCCTGTTCACGATGCGGAAATACTCCATATGGCCCTGTTCCAAAACCTGGGCGGGCGTGAGGGCGTCGGGTGCGTTGGTCACGTGGGCGATGAGCTGCTGAAACCAAATGCCGTAGCACGTGAACACTTCCACGGGATCGAACAGCTTCTGGTAGCCCCCGTCCACGAACAGCGACACGATGGCGAGCACGGCGAGCACGGCCGCGATACCCGCCGTCTTGCGCACGCGCGATTGGCGCTCTTCGTAGTGCAGCATGCTCGACTGCTGTTGGGCGGAAGGCGTCTCGGGACGACCGGGGCGACCTGGGCCGAGGCGACCGGGGTTGGCCGAGCCGCTGCCGTCATTTGCTTCAGCACCTCCACGACGGCCACGACCGAACACGCCCCGGCGCCCCGACGAGCCTGGCACGCCGGTCGCGAGTGCGTTATCGGAAGGCATGGGAGCAGCCGAAGCAGAGCGCGCGATGTCGGACGGCAGCGGGGCCGATGCGCCACCCGACTCGGGGTTGCCGAAATCGTAGTCGTTGCGATTAGATCCAGGAGACATTTCCCCTCGCTCTCTCACGAATGGCGATTACGAGGAAGAAAACGACCCCGAGCAGGGACGTGAGCGTACCCAAACTTCCAGAGAATAGCGTCGTGGCCTTCATAAGATAGTCGGCGAGCAGCAAGTACACAGCGCCGAGCAATGCGGACGCCGGGATGAGGAATCGGAAATTGGGCCCCACGAGCTTGCGCGCCAGGTGCGGCACGAGAAACCCCACGAAGCCGACGCTCCCCACGAACGAAACGACTACGCCCGTGAGCAGAGTGCAGATTATGACGGTGGCGTTGCGCACAGCCGTCGTATTCGCGCCCATAGACTTGGCCTCGTCCTCGTCGAAAGCGAGTATGTTGAGCCGCTGGCGCATTGCCATGATCACGACCATGCCGATGACGAGCGGCACGACGAGCACGCAGAAGCTCAACGGGCCGGTTATTGACGTGACGCTGCCGCCCACCATAGACGAGAGGGCCTCCTGTTCTTGCAGCGTACCGTAGCGCATGATGTAGGTGCGCATGACCGCGATGACGCCCGTGATGAGGGCCGTGAATACCTGGCCCGCGATGAGCAGCGCCACTTTTGACACCTTGCCGCGCCCTGCAATGTGCGAAATGACCAGAATCAGCGCGACCACGGTGAAACAACCTGCGACCGAGAACAGCGCACGGCCCTGCGTTGCGAGCAAATAGCCTGGAAGATCAAGCGAATTGAGCTTGGCCGACACCTCGCTTGATTGCGTGATGGTAAACACGTCGGCTGATTCCGGCACCGCGAACGCCATCGTGTAGACGAGCGTCCCAAGCGTGGCCCCGCTCATGACGCCGAGCGTCGAGGGAGAGGCCAGCGCGTTGTTGAGCGCGCCCTGGTACACGCAACCGTTGAGGGCGAGCGCCGCACCGACGAATGCGATGGCTGCCGTCTGCCAGAAGATGATCGAGACGCCCGTCGTAACTGGTCCACCGGCAACCCAGTTGACGAGCCCTTCCACGTTGCCGGCAAACGACTCGAACAGATACGCCGGCGTAAGGGGCGGAGCGCCGGCTCCTATGAGGCCCTTGGGAAGGATGGTGCACAGTGGCACGAGCACGATAGCGGCCACGGTGAGTAGCATGATGGTCTTCACGCGCGAATCCACGGCGTTGCGAGCGTCCATCTGCGCGGTGTACACCGACACTTCGTCTTTGTGGCCGAACAGCGATTTGGTGTAACCAAGCGCAGCACCCGGGTCTTGCGCCTCTTTGGAGGGCGGGGCGAACAGCGAGTCCTGCTGTTTTCTGGCTTCCTCCCGAAAACCGAACGGGTCCCCTTTGCCGCCCCGGGCATCGGCCACGCCTTGGGCGGGACGCGCCGAGCCGGCCGCTTCTTGCCCAGGGACTCCCGTCGCACTCTGGCCCGGGACGCCCACCGCGTTCTGACCAGGAACACCCGCCGCACCACGCGACTTGAACGAGAACGGGGACGAGTTGTTAGATGAGCCTTTTGCCGCCATGAATCTGCACCCTAACTCGCCACACCGGCCTCGATGGCTTGGAGCTGCGAATCCCCGAACGCATCGTACTTGTAAAACGTCCTATAGAAATTGGCCACATCGGCCGCAAAATCGCTCTGACTGCCGCCGTGCAGGCGGTAATGCGCCCAGCTCGCCTCCAATACGCTCTCGACGGAGCCATCGGTCCACGAGCACAGCGAATCGTTGGAGCTTTCCTGGCAAAGGCCTTTGGGGTTGACGAGCACGGTCATGGGCGTTGCGGCGCCGTCGTTGAGGACGGAGGCGTATCCGCCGTCGAGCCCTATGCAAGCCTCAACGA
>CAMPAJ010000040.1 GCA_946631805.1 uncultured Eggerthellaceae bacterium | reverse complement strand
GTTCTGGAACCTCCGGAGCGCAAGCGCCCTTCGGTGCTTAGATTTTCTCACGTTAGCTAGCAAGCGTGCAAGGGGCGAGCCGGGGTTTTTAGGGAAATGTCATCAGGCAGCCAAATAATCATTTGTTCACTCTTTATGGCCTCGTTCTTCTCCCGGAGCGCCGTGCCCGCGGTGGGAGGGGCCTCCCCGGCCTCCTGAGCGCCCCCCGTAGAACCGCGCGCACAAGAAAGCGGCAACACCCGCGGGCGCCGAAGACAACGAGGCGCACTGCCAGATATTCGCCTCTAATCGCCGCTTTCGATGAGCGCGGTTCGGAGGGGGAAATAGCGCGAAGCGGCCGGGGAGGCCCCTCCCACCGCGGGGACGGCGCTCCGGGCAGACGGCCCAACGCAAAAAAGCCCGCTCAATCTCGAGCGGGCCTTTCCGAAATCTGTACGAAGCTCGTTAGCGCATCTCGCCACGCTCGATATCGCGCAGCACCTGCGCAACGATATTGGCCAAGCACCGCAACGTCACGCCGGAGTTGTCGGGCAGATGCAAGTGCAGGCACCTCCTGCCGCGCTCCGCCAAAATGGCGCGGTCGCCGGCAGCTTGGGCCTTGGCGAGCGTCCCGAGTGTGGGGGCCTTGCCATCGGGAATCTCGATGTCCTTCAGCTCATCCGCCGAGACGATGAGGTAAACGCCCGTATTGGGCCCGCCCTTCTGCAGCTGGCCGGTGGAATGCAGGTAGCGCGGCCCGATTTCCAGGCACGACGTTATCATGCGGCTCGCAGCCACGTCGCGGCGAATCGCCTCCAGGGCTTCGCGTCGCCCTTCGCCCGTAAACGGCACGAACGCGTTTATCGCAAAGTAGTCGCCCGCCTTGAACGAGCTCAGCAGGGCGCGCAAAGCCGACTTGATGTCCGAAGCGCTGGAGCAGCACTCCGACAGATACGCCTCGACGGTACCGACGTTGCCGCCCACGACCATCTCTTCGACGAAGTCCGGCTTGGGAAGCTCGGAGTCGAGCATTTCGAGCACCTTGGCCTTGGCCGAAGCCACATCGGGCTGATCGAACGGGCTCACCTGCATAAGGTAGCCGCACATCGCGGTTGCGTATTCCCACATGACGAAGTGCTCTGCCAGGTCGTAGACGGAATCCACCTCGTAATTGAGCCGAGGGATGCTCTCGTTGACGCAAGCCAGGCCAAGCTGGAACTCCTTGATGTCGTCCCACACCTCGGCCTTGGCCTGATACGAGACGACCATGCGGTCGCCCGTGTCGCGGCGCAGGAACAACGGGTCTATCTCGAGTTGCGGCAAAATGCCCAAGCCGCCCTTGCCCGTGCTCTCGGCAACGAGCTGCTCGATCCACAGGCCCAGCACGCGGCCAGCTTTTTGCGTGACGAACGAAATCTTGTCCCTACCGGCAAGCCAGTTGTCGTGCATGAACGCGGCAAGCTCTATGGCCGGGTTGTCGAGCACGTCTGCGCGACATCTCTTCTCCATCTTGGCCGCTGCGCCGATGAGCGCGTGCAAGTCGATGCCGACGAGCGCAGCCGGGAACAAGCCGAAAACGGACAGCGCCGAGAAACGGCCGCCCACCGTGGGCTCCCCCAAAAGAAGACCGGCCCACCCTTCGTCCTGCGCGCGCTTGGCAAGCGGAGAGCCGGGATCGGTGATGGCCACGAGGTGCAGGGGGAGCTCCTCGGCGCTCAAAACCGCCGAAAACGCCTCGCACACCGCTGCGAGCATGGAGTTCATCTCGAGCGTGCCGCCGCTCTTGGACGATACGACCACGAGCGTCTTGCGCGGGTCAGCGCTCGACAAGATGCAACGCAGGCGAACGGGGGAATCGGAATCCAGTACGCGAAACTTCATGCCCGTGGCCGTGCTCTTGCAATACTTGGTCATGGTCATCGCCGCTTGCGTGGATCCGCCCTGGCCGATGAGGATAGCGAGCTCGAATCCTTTTTCGATAAGCGAGTTGGCCAGATCGGCAATGTCGTCGAGCGGACACGGCGGATTGCTGGCCAGGTCGGTCCATCCCATGAAGTTCGCGGAATAGGATTCGGCCTCCTCCGAAAACGAATACAGCGACGCGTCCTTGGCGTACACGCGACTTGCCGCGTGGTCCTCCACGAGCGTCTTCATGGACGGATACGCCCTCGTCGATTCTGCATAGCTCATTACAACAACCCCCTTGTGCTTTCCTACGCGCGCCTCTTCACCTGCGTTTACCCAACAAGGGCAGACGCAAGCTCCTTGATAGCCGCGCGCGAGTCGTCGTCGAGCGCGCCTTTGACGGTCACGACCGGCTCCACGATTTCGATGCCCTTCAGAGCCTCGACCTTAGCCCTCATAACGCGCGCTGCGTTCGGCGCCCAGCTGCCGTTCTCCATAAGCGCAATGCGGCGGTTCTGGAAAGCGTGGTCAGCCAGATGGTCGATGAATTGCTTCATGAACGGGAACATGTCGGCATTATACGTCGTGCTCACCAGCACCAGCGTCCCGTAACGGAACGCGTCTTCCACGGCCTCGGCCATATCGTCGCGCGCAAGGTCGGTCACGGCGACCTTGGGGCAACCGAGCTGCTGCAGCTCGGCGGCAAGCAGCTCGGCCGCCTCGCGCGTATGCCCGTACACCGTGCAATACGCGATAGCCACGCCATCGGTTTCGGGCTCGTACGCAGCCCACGTTTTGTACAATCCCAGATAGTAGCCAAGATCATCCGAGAGCACGGGGCCGTGCAGCGGGCAGATGACGTCGATGTCGAGCGCCGCGACCTTGTTGAGCACGGCAGTCACCTGCTTGCCGAACTTTCCGCAAATGCCAAAGTAGTAGCGGCGCGCCTCGCATGCCCAGTCTTCCTCGACGTCCAAGGCGCCGAACTTGCCGAACGCGTCGGCCGTGAACATGACCTTGTCGTGCGCATCGTAGGTCATCATGACTTCGGGCCAATGAACCATCGGGGCGGCGACGAAGCGCAGCGTATGGGCGCCCAGCTCCAACTCGTCGCCTTCCTTGACGACAATTCGACGATCGGCGAAATCCGCGCCGTACAGGTTACCCAGCATGTCGAAGGCCTTTGCCGACGCGACGATGGTCGCCGCAGGGTAACTGTCCATGAAGCGCACGACGTTAGCCGAGTGATCGGGTTCGACGTGCTGCACGATCAGGTAATCGGGAGCGCGGCCGTCCAGCGCGCCGGCAAGGTTCCCGAGCCACTCGCTGCCAAACCGCGCATCGACCGAATCCATGACCGCTATCTTGGAATCCATGATGACGTACGAGTTGTACGCCATGCCGTTGGGCACTTCGTACTGCCCCTCGAACAGGTCGATCTCGTGATCGTTCACGCCAATGTATGCAATATCGTCTGTGATCTTCATCTTGCATCCCTTTCAGCTCATCATGTGCAATCGCGTATCGCGGATGTAACGAGAACCATAATACCAAGCATCCAACCTTATGCCTTGAATTCGGCTACGGCAAGCATCGGAAGACAAGCAACGGGCGCAAAGAACACATATCCCAAACCCACGAGGCCTGGGATGCCATCAAGTGTGCTCGAATGCCGAAACGCCGCTATGCGCCTGCGCCTCCAAGCGCCCGGGCATGGCGTCCGCGAAGGACGAATTGGCCCGTTGAACCTGCGTCGGGGCTGGGCAAAGGCGCGATGACCGATGAGTCCTTGGACCCGTTGCCAGCACCGTGGCGCGCCGCATCCTGCTCGGCAGACTGCAGCAGAGCCTGCGCCTGGGCTTGAGCTTGCGCCAGGATTTCCTGAGCCTCGGCATGTGCCTGGGCGACGATTGCATCGGATTGCGAGCGCGCCTGAACCAAGAGGTCGTCGGAGCCCCTGCGCGCTTCCGCCACGAGCGTTTGGGCGGTATTCTGAGCTTCGTTCGTAACGGCTTCGGCCTGGGCGTTCGCGCGGGCTATAACATTGTTCGCGTACGCCTGCACGTCCTGGATATACGTTTTGGCCTGCTCCTGGATGCGCTCGAGCGCCTTCTGCTGAGTGCTCACCTCGCGAACAACCTGAGGTTGCGCTTCCTGCGCGCGCACGAACTCCTCATGACGGGCGACCATCTGGTCGCGCAGCTGCTTCACTTCGCGCAAGTACTCGTCCGCCGAGTTCTGGACGGCTTCGAAATAGCCGTTCGCCCTTAGGGCGGCTTCTGCGATTGAGCCGATTTTCGCGGACTGCGAAACCCGCGGCTTTGCGTTGCGCCGCAGTTGCTCGTTCTCGACCATGAGAGCCTCGTTGTTCTCGGTCACCTTGAGCAGAAGCTCCAGGAGCTCCTTGCGGCTATATTTCTTCAAGCTTTTCTCCATGGGCGTCACAGCTCTCGTAAATCGCTATTGTTTTCGGTTAGCTATTAAATGTACCACACACGGCATCTGTTCGCATTGTCGGCCGCAAAAGCTCGGCCAATCCAAACACCGCGTTAGAAGTCAGCGCAACACGCCGAATCGCATAGCACGTCTATGGATTGAGGGGTTGCCTTGCATATGAGCGTGAGGTTGAGCGAGCGGGCGATTTCGACGGTTTTGTCGGTGGCAACCGACTTGCTTACCAGGACGGGTATGCGCGCCCTAATGGCCTTGGTCACCATGTCGGTGGGAACGCATCCGCGTGCATAGCGGCGCGCCTTGAAGCTAACCGGCTCGTCTTCGGTCGGCACGACTCCGATTATCTCCAACGTTGCACACCCCCATCTCACGACTCGATTGCCATTCGCGCTGGCCACCCAGCCGTCCTCCCGAACAGAGTTGCCGGGGCCGAATAGCAACAATAGCGACACGACCTGCGTCATCATGGTCAATCCTGGCACGACCTCATTCGCGCTCCTGACGTAGCCTAGCAGATTGCCAAAAACCAATCGCCATCATAGAGCTAATACCCTAACAGAACACTAGGGTTTGCAGAAAACTCACTCCTGGACCTTCATGGCCAGGGCCAAGGGCACCTTGCGAATGCGGCGCACGTGAACGAATGCCACGGCGGCATAGGTGGCGGCGCCGATCAAGACCTCCTCGACGAGGCATATAGGCTCGACGTAGAGCTCGAGATTGCCGGAATACCGCGACATCATGATCTGAACGATCACATCCAGACCGCCTATGATTATGGGCAGGCAGGCAACAAGCGATACGAGCACGGTCCACGTTATGGAGCGCACGTACAAACGCGATACCTCGCGATCGCGGTACCCGAATACCTTCATGTACGAAATGGCACGCGCGCTTCGATCGATAACGGTCTTGGTCAGCAAGTAGATGAGGATGAGGAACAGCGGTACAACGGCGTACAGCAGGCTTTGGGCCAGCGCGCCCATCGAGCTCTGCAGCTGATCGGCCACGGCCAGCATCTGCTCGGGCGTCACTTCCGTCGCAACGTAGCGGGTGTTAAGGTTGAGCGGCTCGTCCGACGCATATCCGCTGAAGTAATCGGAGTCGTTGTCCAGGAGTTTGTTGAAGTCGTTAAGGCTCAAGTACACGTTCATCGTCGTCGTGCTCCCGCACACTTCGTCAAACGTAATATCGTAGGTATCGCCGGTGTACTTGTCGACGAACGTTCTGGGCACCCCTAGTTCCACGGCGCATTTCTGCTGGACGCCGAGCCCGACGCACGCATGGCCATCGCGCACGCCTATGTCGTGCCAATACCGTGAGCCTTCCTGGATGCCATACACGGTAATGGATTCGTTCAGATCGCCGAAGCGACGAGCGGTTTCGAGCGTCGTCGCGGCGAATTTCTCGGCCTGGGCGATGGCTTCCGGCGTGTTTTCTTCGGTGTTGGCCACGTTATCGTCTTCGTCAACGCCCGCCGCCAGAAGGTACAGCGACAAAAGCCGCGTCGGGTCGATGCTGCCTAAGTCCTCGGTCGTCATCAGCTCTTCGGCCGCCGCATATGATTCGCGCTGCGCCTTGCTCACGTCGATTTCGACGGGCGTCTTGAGCATGTACAGGTGCTGCGCGGGAACGTCTTTCGCCGATTCTTCTGCAAAGTGGTTCATGAGCGGCATCATGGCCAAGCCAAACAGCAAGAGCAAGCTCCCGAACATAATGCCGAAGAACAGCGTTGCGAAATGGGAAAGATTGCGCAGGAACACGCGCAGCCGGAACCGCGTGGCAAACGGCAAGCGCGCAGGCAGCTGCATGCCCGAGCGCTTGGAGCGGCGCGACACCTCGCGGCGAAGGAACTGCAGCGGCGTCGCGCGCATGCGGCGTAGCAAGCCGACGAGCGTGATGACCAGCAACAACACGAGCGGTACAACCGTTGTCATAATAAAGACGCGCGTATTCCAGGTCGTATGATACGGAGGAAAGCCGTAGGAGTGGTAGTACAAGTTTTGCATGGGCAAGACGAGCAGCGTGTACCCCACGACGTTGCCGACCACGGCGCCCGCCACGCCCACGAGCGTGGGCAACGTCATGTAATGGGCGATGAGCTCGCGCTTGCGCCAGCCGCTGGCGAGCAACGTGCCAATGACGGCGCTTTCTTCCTCGATTGTCGCATCGGTAAGAACCACGAACACGAACGCCATGATGACGATGAGCATGGCAAGCAGGATCTGCCACATCATCTGGTCGCCCTGCGTATCATCGAGCGCGTACGTCATGGCTTGATTTGCAGCGCAGTCGACGAAGTCGGTAATCAACTCCCCTTCGTCCGCCAACGTGTCGACCATGTCCTCCTCGAGCGAGACGCGGTCGACAAGCGACATGGAACGGTCGTCAACGTAAAACGCGTAACAGTATATGAGCGACCCTTCGTCTATGGCGTCGAAGCATTCTTGAGTCACTTGGGCCGTCGTGAAGCTCAGGGCATTGAAGATGAAGCTGGAATTGTTCTGGAACAAACACGTGTAATCCGACAGCGTCATGATGCCCGAAACGGTCATGTCCCTGCCCGCAAGCGTCACGGAATCGCCGACCGCGAGCGCATTGTTCTGGCAGAACACGCGGTCGAACGCCACTTCGTCGGCTGTCTGCGGGGCGCGTCCCTCGCAATATATGGCCTGATTGCGCTCACTGCGATTAACGAACACGCGCGCTTGAGTATTGTCGGACGCCTGAGTTTGGAAGCTCAGGGGCGCATCGTAGTAAAACTGGGGCTCGACCGTGCAGCCGAGTTCCTCGACGGCTTCTATCGCGCCTTTGTCCGCCTCGAACGTCGTCGCGAAATGACCATCCTCGGTAACGTAATCATCGCGCATGCTCGTACCGATGAGCTCGATAGACGAAGCAGCCACCAAAAAGCCCGACGTAAACGCTATGGCTACCGAGAGCAGCAGGAACATGCCCAGGTACTTGCCCAGGTTGTTCTTTAGCTCGCGCGGCAAGCGCTTGCGCAGGGGCGAGGCCATCAGCTACCACCGCCTACGGAGCGTGGAGGCAGGGCATGCGCTTTCGTCAAACGCGCAGGCTACCATGTGAGCTCCCGGGCCGGCATCACGTGGGCATTGAGCTCGTCGCCAACCATGCATCCGTCGCGCAAACGCAGAATGCGATGAGCCATGTTCTTGATGGCGTCGTTGTGCGTCACGATGACTATCGTGCACCCGTACTGGCGATTGACCTGTTCCATGAGCTCGAGGATTTCTTTCGAGGTCTTGTAATCCAGTGCGCCAGTTGGCTCATCGCACAGCAACAGGCTGGGATTTTTCACCAGAGCGCGACCGATAGCGCAACGCTGCTGCTGACCACCCGATATCTCGTGCGGAAACTTCCTCCTGTGCTCCCACAACCCCAGCGAGCGGAGCAAGTCATCCATGGGAAGGGGATTCGAGGATAAGCACTCGCATACCTCGATGTTCTCGGTTACGGTCAGGTCGGGGACCAAGTTATAGAACTGGAACACGAACCCCAGCTCACGCCTGCGGTACTCCACTAGATCCTTGTCGCGCAAGCTCGTGAGGTCGGTTTGCCCGACGCGAATCGTGCCGCCGTCGGCTGGCTCCAGACCGCCCACCAGGTTTAGGAACGTCGACTTGCCCGAGCCCGACGGCCCGAGCAGCACGCACACCTCGCCAGCGTTTATGTCGAGCGTTATACCCCGCAGCACTTCGACTTTGGCTTCGCCTTCGCCATAATGCTTGCGAAGGTCCTTGATTTGCAGGAAAGGTTCTCCCACGTGTTAGCTCCTTTTAACTTATTGTTCACCATATCTTACTCCTTATAACGGCAAACGTCGAGCAACAACATCGGGAGCCGACGCCAATTTGCTTATGCGTACGCTAAACTAGCTGACAAGAAAAACTAGAGGGGAAGCACGCCGCGCGCTCCCCGAATATGACGACGGGAGATTCCATGGAGCACAACGAGAATCACGACCAAGCACATGAGCAGTTCGATGAAACGCTACCGGACGAGGAAATACTCTACGACCTTGCCGACCTGTTCAAAGTTTTCTCGGATACGACGCGCATAAAGATCCTGTACTCCCTCATGTCGGAAGAGCGCCGTGTCGCCGACATAGCCGAGGCCGTCGGCGCGACGCAAAGCGCCGTTTCGCATCAGCTGCGCATTCTAAAGGCTGCACGCCTTGTCAAATTCCAGCGCGACGGCAAGAACGTCGTGTACTCGCTCGCCGACGACCACGTGTACACCATGCTCGCCCAGGGCATGCACCACGTGTGCGAATAGTTCGCACCTGCTACGCGTCTCGGCTCGGGAAGCGCCCGCGCGCGGCCCGGGAGGCGCCGTCCAGGTCTCCTGAGCGCCGTCCATTCAACAGCGCATTCAAGAAGGCGGCAATGCAAGCAAGCGGCAGCACCGAAGATGTGGGAAAGCCACTTGCGCGCGCTAATCGCCGCCTTCGTTTGCGCAGTTGAATGGGCGAAATAGCGCGAAGCGACCTGGACGGCGCCTCCCGGGCTGCGCGCGGGCGCTTCCCGAGCCGAGACGAAACGGGTTCTTATGCCTGGTTGGACCCGAACTCGAAGGGCATGGGATCGTTCTGGCCACGCCAGTGCGGCACGTCGAACTGCCATGCCCAATAACCAAGGGCCCGAGCGGTCAGCATTTCGACGAATGCACTCATGAGCATGATGAGATATGCGGTGGCCAAGAAGCACAGGATGCCGATCACGCCCGCCGAGCCGAACAGCTGCATCACGAACACCGCGGCCTGGATATCCGTCATGCTCTGAAGGGATTCGAATTGGAATCCCGCGCTTGCCATGGCGGCCACGCCCGCAACGATGGCGACCGTCAGCAAAATCGAGATAACGAAGCCTATCACGAGCCCCACGATTAGGCTGACGAGCAGATTCATGCCGAGCACGCGCAACAGGCCGTTGGTGTCGTGGCGCAGCATCTTCCACAACATGCCAAATTGGAAGCCGGCAGACAGACGGTCGTAAATCGCGGCGCGCATGGAACCGACCCATGCTAAAACCGTCATAAACAAGCTCAGTATGATACCTACGAAATAGATAAGCCCGCCTATCGAAGCGAACGCACTCATAGAGGCGCTCCCGTCGTAAACGATGGCGGATACCCCGGATTGCTGCATCGATGAGCCTATGCCAGTGACGATAGCCGGCACGAGGCCAAACACGAATACGATAACCAAGATGAACCATCCACGGCGGTACAGCTTGCCATCCTCGTTGCCGAAAATCTTTTGCGGGAGCGGCTCGTGAACGCCCCAGGCAGCTTCACGTGCCCACCCGTACAAATAGCCGTACTGAACGATCTGGCCAAATACGGGAACGAAGCCGACGAGCGCCAGCAGGCACATTTTCCCAAACCAACCAGGAGAGTTCTTTATGTCGTTCCATGCGGTCTGAAAATACTTAATCTGCATCGATGGCCCCTTTCGTCATTTCGTCCCACTATAACCCCTCGAGCGCCCGGGGATGCCCACAAAAAAGCCCGCCTGCGCGCGCAGACGGGCTTTGATTGCCTAGGCAGCAGTTGTTACTTCAGGGTAACAGCAGCACCAGCTTCCTCGAGCTTGGCCTTGATCTCCTCGGCCTTGTCCTTGGCAACGCCCTCCTGGATAGCCTTCGGGGCGCTCTCCACGGCCTCCTTGGCCTCCTTCAGGCCCAGGCCCGTGATCTCGCGGACAGCCTTGATGACGGCGATCTTGT
>CAMPAJ010000039.1 GCA_946631805.1 uncultured Eggerthellaceae bacterium | reverse complement strand
CGTCATCCCGTCCATCTTGCCGGGCTTGCTTTCGGCGGCTTCCCTGTCCTACATCGTGGCCTTCATGCAGTACTTCATCGTGTTCTTGGTGGGAATCGGATCGGTCAAGACGATAGCGGTCGTGATGTTTCCGTTCCTCGCGGGGGCTGACCGCACGGTGGGGGCGGTGTTCTCGCTCATATTCGTAGGTGTGTCGTTCTTCGTGTTCCTCCTGTTCAACCTCATTCTTAAGAAATGTGGAATCAAGGAGGAAGTCCAGCTCTACCATTAGGCGCAGGATGCGTCTTAGGCTGAAAGGTGTAAGCCCATGGGCATTCGCTTGGAGCATATCTGCTTTGACATCAAGGGAACCCGTATTCTCAATGATGTAAACCTGGAGGTGAAGACCGGGGAGTTTGTGTCGCTGCTCGGCGGTAGCGGTGCGGGCAAGTCAACGACCATCAAGGTGATATCGGGCATTTACGGGCAAACCGAAGGTCATGTTTACATTGACGACGAGCTCGTCGATTCGGTTCCGACACACAAGCGCAAGACGTCTATCGTGTTTCAGGACATACGGTTGTTCCCGCACATGTCGGTGGGCGAGAATGTGGCGTATTCCATGCGCGTCCAAGGAGTGAGGAAATCCGAACGCATAAAGCGTGCTGATTACTATCTTGACCTTGTCCACCTCGGCGGTTTCGGAGAGCGGCGCGTCGACGAACTCTCGGGCGGCCAGCAGCAACGAGTTGCGCTTGCGCGCTCGGTCGCCGGAAATCCCAAGGTGCTCCTCCTCGACGAACCGTTCTCGGGTTTGGACGAGGAGCTTCGCGATGATATGCGCACGACGGTGCGCGGCATCCACGACGAGCTGAAGCTAACCACAATGATGATTACGCACGATGCAGACGAGGCGCTTATGATGTCGGATCGTATCGCCTATCTCAGACAAGGCTGCGTGACTCAGTTCTGCATTCCGTCAGAGTTGTACAGCCATCCTACAACTGTCGAAGCTGCAGCATGTTTCGGAGATTGCCTGAATATATCCGGCGAAGTGATGGCGGGCTGCTTCAGCGCACCTGGCTTTACGTTCGCATGCGAGTGCTCGGACGGTCCCGCCGTCGCCATTGCCCGGCGCAAGGGCTTGCAGTTGGTGAAAGATCCCGATGGTGTTCCGGTCGTGAGCAGCTCATATCGCGGAGAGCAGTACTACACATCCGTAAACGCAGGTGGGCGCGAGTTTAGCCTGTATTCTGACGAGAGCTTTTCGGAAGGAGAGCTTGTGCGGCTCGAGTCGAAGCCGAGCAGCACGTTTATCTTCCCGGCGAAGGTCGAGTAGCGCATGTTTCCGCCCAACTGGGCCTTAGCTGGACTGCGTGTAGTGAGAGGGAGGTTGTTATGGACAGAAAGGCCCCTGACTGCTTTGCCGAGGAGCTAAAGTGGCATTACGATAGGCAGCTCGAAATGTTCGCGCAACATGGGTTGGGTGCAAAGAACTGTGACGAGCAGCCCATACCTCGTCCGCAACGCTTCGTATACGAGAAGCTGTTGACTGATTTCGCACTTACGTCGCGCGGGTTTCGCACCCCGTTGCCCGCATTCGTCGAGGGATGCCAGGTGTTGCTGGTGGGGTGCGGTACGGGCGCGGACGCGATGGTGCTCGCCCGACTCGTAGGCGAGGAAGGTCGCGTGTTGGCTATCGACGCAGATGAGTCTGCCATCGAGATTGCCCGTAGCGCGCTCGAGCCGCAGTGTCGCGCCTTTGGATGCAGCGCGCTCAACGTTGACTTCGAGGTCGGATATCCCGAGAGGCTTGACCTCGTTGGCGTCGACGATGAATCGTTCGACTGCGTGGTGTTCAACCTTACGCTTGGATTCGCATTGGATATGGCGGCGGCGCTCGACGAATTCCAAAGGGGCCTCAAGCCAGGCGGCGAGTTGTACGGCTCTCTTCTCACGAGCGATCGGCGCTTCCTGCAACCACTGCTTGACCGCAACGAGTTTGTGCACCCTGTTTTGCGCGCGGCAACGTACTTGAGCGATTTCCGCCGTTGGCTTGCTGCGGCAGGGTTCCCTCATTTTCGCTATATGCAGAAACGACGTGCCTATGTGATTGACGAGGCAGAACGCAAGCTTCTTGAACAGGCCGATCTCGTCGTGCGGTTCATACGTACGTTCAAAATCGCCGACATGGAGGAGCGCTGTGAGAATTACGGTAATACGATCGAGTATCTTGGCGAGGCACCAGGATGCCCGCAATTCTTCGAACTCGACGATTACCATCGCTTTTTCGTTGACGTTCCGTTGCGCGTGTGCGGCAACACGTACGCGTTGGCCACCCAATCTCGTTTTGCGCGATGGTTCCGGGCGCAGGCGCCAAGCGAGCCGCAACATTTTGGCATGTACACTTATTGTTCGTACAACAAGCGTACTCAGGACGATGCTGCCATCATAGATTACTTGGAGGATGGTCTGGAGTCTTGCGTAAACTGCAGCTATCACGAGCACTGCATCGTGGATGGGCATTGCCAGCATGTGTACCCGGACGGTTCGAAGTATTTGGACTGGCACGAGCGATCGGAATGAGCGCGATATCGGCGTTGGTTATTCGGGTTGACCTATAAAAAGACATAGTCTTATAAATGAATAAGTCAAAATTAAGACCACGTAATATAATTTCTGGAGAACTGTACGAGAGAGGAGATTTGCATGGACAAACAGGTTGCCGACATCATCAGCAAGGCTCAGGAGGGCGTGCCGCCCACATATGACGAGGTGCTGACGTTGCTCGCGCTCGACGAGGCGTCGCCCGAGGCCACGGCCGTGCGCGGTGCGGCGAATGACTTGGTGAGGGCGCGAACGGGCAATGCGGGCGTGTTGCTCGGCCAAATCGGAATCGACGTGTATCCGTGCGAAGCCGACTGCCAGTTCTGCAGCTTCGCCAAGTCGACCACCTGCTTTACCGGGCATACGACGCTCGATGTTGACGACGTGGTCGCGCGCGCAAAGGAGTTCACGAAGGGCGGCGACCTGTACGCGCTGTACCTCATGACCATGAACAGTTTCAACGAGGAATACGTGCTCGAATGCATCCGTGCGGTGCGCGCGGCCATCCCTGCTACGACGCGCATCGTGGGCAACTTCGGCGACGCGGACAAACCCTTCTGGGAGAAGGCCAAGGCGGCAGGCCTCGACAGCATCTACCATGTGAAGCGCCTGGGCGAGGGAACGCTTACCGAGATTCCGCCCGAGCGGCGCGAAGCGACGATCCGCGCAGCTTGGGAAGCAGGCTTGACGGTGCAGGATTGCTGCGAACCTATCGGCGCCGAGACGTCGCTCGAGGACCTGGCCACGCGCCTGTTCGAGATCCAGGCACGCGGGCGCGAGTACGGCCTTCACGACTGCGCGGGCGTCATGAAGCGCAACGGCGTACCCGGCACGCCGTTCGAGGGACTCGAAAACGAGATCACCAACATGCGCTTGGGCCTCATCGGGGCCATCGAGTGCTTCGTGATGGTCGACCAGGAGGATTTCCCCTGGATGGCTGTGCACGAGCCCAACGTCGTGAGCCTCATGAGCGGCGCGAACGCCATCTGGGCCGAGACCGGTTTCAACCCGCGCGATACTTCGGAAGACACCTCGGCAGGTCGCGGGCTGGACGTGCCGGCCGTGCGCGAGATGTTCTATCAGGCCGGCTTCCGCAAGCTCGTGCTCGGCGACGACTCCACGGTCGATTTGACGCCTGAGTACATGGCGGCGAAGATCGCTGAGGGCTAGGAACGCATCCTTTAGCTGTGGACAGAACGAGCGGGGAAGTTATGCCTCCCCGCTCGTGTGTTTGATGCATTTTGCCAGCTGACCTAATAGCTTGAACGTACGGGATGAGTTTCGACCATTACGGCGTTTTTCCGTAAGAAGCTTCCGCAACCGTAGCGGGCGTCCCTGGAGCGCTGGCGAGCGCGACTCTCTTTTCGGATTGATTCGTGACCTAGACCTAGGCCGTTTCGCCGCCTCAAGAGCTGCCCGCACCGGCGGTGCAGGCGTAGCAGTGGTTGGCGAACACGATGGGGCGTGCGGGCTGTTTCTCGCGCGCAAAGTCGAATATGGTCAGGGCGCCTTTGATTTTAAGGCCGATGGCCTGGTTGAAGTCGCAGTCGTACACGTTGCCGGCGTAGTCGACGCTTATCTGGTCGCGGCACATCATGCCCTCGGTCGTGTCGGGGTTGAAGGCGTCGAACAATCGCTTGAGGTAGCTGCCCAGCTTATCCTTGCGGTTGAGCGCCTCGGCGAAGCGCCCGATGGGGTTGTTCGTGATGGCGACGAGGTTGCTGAAGTGCACGTCGAAATCGCGCGTGAGGCTGCGGTGGTACTGCGCCTCCATCGTTGCCTGGTCGGGCGGCATCGTGGCGCCGGCCGGGTTGAACACGAGCGTGATCGTATGCGTGTCGCCGTTGCCGTCGTGGTCGCCGTAGCCCACGGCGTTGAGCATGCGAAGCGCCTCGATGGAGCCCATGAACGTGCCGTTCCCGCGAATCTTGTCGACGTTGCGGGCGCTGTAGTAGGGAAGCGACGCGAACAGCGTCGCATCCACTTCGTCGTAGACGTTGACGAAGTGGGAATACTGCGGGTCGGTGAGGATACACAGGTTGGTGCGCACGATGGGCTTGACGCCGCGCTTCTGCCACTCGCGCAGGAACCATTCCAGATCGGGGTGCATTTCGGGAGCGCCGCCCGTGATGTCGACCGACTTGAACCCGCCGACCTCGTAGGCGTCGAGGCAGGCCTGCATGGTCTCGCGGTCCATGGCCTCGGTGCGCGCCGGGCTGCATTCCAGATGGCAGTGCCGGCAGGCGAGGTTGCACTTGTAGCCGACGTTGACCTGCAGCGTCGTGAGCGTGTCGTTGGTCACGCGATGCTCTTCGGGCACCATGCCGATAAACGGCGGCACCTCGGCCATGGCTTCGCGTACTGTCTTCTCTGCCATCGCTTATCCCTCATCTCGTCTTACCAGGGGTGGTACGTCTTCGACTTGTTGCTCCGTTGCGAAGCCGTCTCGCGCTGCGTGGCGACTACTGGGGCAACGAAGCCCGTCGTTTCCCATTTAATTGCGATGCTCGTTGGGGGTGGGAAATCGAGTGTCGCAATTGAATGGGGCAGAGGTGCAGCTGGCGCATAAACGCCTTCCGGCCCCTGCCGCCGGAAGGGCCGGAAGGGCATGCCTTCCGGCCCGATTGCTTCTGCGGCTTCTAGAGCTCCTGGTCCTGGATGATCTTGAGCGCCTGCACGCCGTGCGCGAGCGCCGCGCCGCCGCGGATGGCGTTCGTCACATGGAACGCTTCGCCGATTTCCTCTTCGCTGCAGCCCATCTGCAGGCACGTGTTCGTGTAGGCGTCGATGCAGTACGGGCATTGAACCGCTGCGGCCACGGCCAGGGCGATCAGCGCCTTTTCGCGCGCGGTCAGGGCGCCGTCGGCGAAGACGGAGCCGTAATAGCCCATGAATTTCTCCCACAGCTCGGGGGAGAGGGAGCCGACGCCGTCAGCAGAGAAGTTGGCAAGGCCTGCGGGATCGTAATACGTTTCCATGATTGAACCCTTTCGCTTCGTTGATAGGATAACATCGATTATAGGACAGTATCCAACATTAAGGCAATATGGGTTGGCGTCAGAATGAGTATCAGAACGTACCCGGTACCTATTTGATAGCTCGCGTTACGGTTCGGTCCCCAGCAGCCCTGTTCAGGAGGGCGATGGGGTCGTGAGCGATTTTGCAGGCACTGTTCCTGTTATTCACTTAGGTTGGCCGAAGCCAAGCGAACGGCCCCATCGCCCTCCTGAACAGGGCGGACGAGGGAGAGGCCGGTGCGAACTGAGACCAGTCCACGCCGCGGCGGGCGCATGGCCAGTCCATGTGCGGTGATTTTAGTGCAAAGCGATGGGGCTTAGGCGGCCTCGGCGAGTTCCTGGGTCTCGTCGGCGCGGAGCTGCGTTTTCTCCACCCCATCGCCGTAGATGGTCGCCCAGTCATCGCGCATCGAAATGGCGGTCCATCCGGCGGCATCCGCCTCGCTTCGCATGTCGGCCGCCTTCTGGGCATCGCCGTATTCGCGCTGCGTGTCGTCGGCGACCACGAGGAACGACGCAGAGGGGTTCTCGTCGTTGTCGAGCGTGTAGTTGAGCATCGCGAAATCGCCCGAGCTGTTGCCGAATGCCAGGACCGGGTGCTTGCCGATTTCGCGTTGTATGGCGATTACCTTGTTGGTCTTGCCCGTTTCGCCAAGGTAATAGCCGGCGATGAGCAGGTCATCGGCCTTTTCGTACGTGTAATCTTGTCCCTCTTCGCCGCCCTGATTCGACGCTGTGTAGGCCCAGTCGCTGCCGATCACGTGCGCCGCGTCGATGCCGAGCGGCTCAACCACGGCGCGCACCACTTCGCGCTCGCAGGCGGTGACCACGTACACGTTGAAGTCGTTGGCCTGTAGGAACTCAATTACCTCGAGCATGGGCTTGTAGAACGACTCGCCGTACGTCATGCCCGAAAAGCCTTCGACCTCCTCGGTTGCCATGAAGTTGGTGACGTAGGCATGGAATTCGTCGAACGTCATGCCGGCGAACGATTCGGCGAGCGCATCGTTTTTCTTGTAGGCGCGGTCGGCGTCGTTGAGCGGAACCCCTTCGTCGGCCGATGTCCGGATGTCGTCGCAGAGCGCGCGCATCTCGTCGGTCGGGGTGAAGCTCGGGTCGTCCTGGACCCGATGCAACAGGAGCATGTAGTCCATGTATACAGGTGCCTTTTCGCAGATGAACGTGCCGTCCATGTCGAACACTGCGATGCGGTCCTCCGGTGCCACATAGCCCGCGCCGCCTTCTTCGGTGGTTGCTTGGACGTAGGCGACGAGCTTTGCGAGGGATGCCGCGTCGGCGTTCCACGAGGCGAAGGACGCCTGCGTGTTCTGGGTGGGCAAGTCATCGGCGCTCATGCTAGCGTCTGCCTGGCCCGGCGGCTCTGCGGTTGACTCGCCTTCGCTTGCCTCGTCCGAAGCCTCTGCGGCCCCCGCGCTGGCGCTTGCCTGGCCTGTTGTCCCCGCAGCTGCCTCGCTATCGCTTGCCTGGCCCGTCGTCTCGGCAGCAGAAGGACTGCCGCCATCGGCCGTTTGGCTCGAGGTTTGCGCAGCCTGGTTCGATGCAGAGCATCCCGCCAGGCATGCCAGCATGATGAGAACGGCCATGAACGCGAGCAATTGTTTTCGCATGTGATCCTCCTGCAGCGGGGCGGTCGTAAAGCTACTTTAGCTACATCTGCGATGGACGTTGCGTCAAAAGGATAGCATGAGATGTGCGAGGGTAATCCGTTGGGTTCGCGTCTGCCAAATGCAGCCAAGTGGATGTGCAAGAGAAACGGGCTGCCGCAGAAAAGAGGGAAGGAAAGCAGCAGCCCGTTGTTCAAGGAAGGGGTGGGTGGCATTAATTGGAGGGAGACACACCCACCTGCTTCAGACCACTTTAACTATAAGACATAATCTAGTAAAAGACAAGAGCATATTTTGGTATGTTGTTGTTCGTGGCGGACGTTTGCGGCGGAAGCTTGTATGTTGGCGTTTGTATATTGAGGGGCGAATGCGAAACGCGTTGACGGCCAATGCGCCTTTGCAGTTTCCGCAAAAGCTTTTGCTCGGGTATACTCGACAAATTGTTTGAGATGTGGTGCGGGAAGACAAGGCGGTACGTTTGAGCGGTGTAGAGTTGCAAGGGGTTGCGGACGCGAGCGGCCTGGCTGGCGTAGGGCTGCGAGGGCCCGCTGACGCGGGCGGCCTGGCTGGCGCAGAGTTGCGGGGGATTGCGAACGTACGCGATTTGGGCGGCATACCGACGGGGGAGGGCCGTGCGGTGGCGCCGGGCTTGCTGTTCCGCGGCGGGGAGCTTTCGGGTGCGACGCCCGAGGACAAGGCCGTATTGAGCGACAGGCTGGGCATAGCCTGCGTCATCGACCTGCGTTGCGGATGGGAGCGCAAGGCCAAGCCCGATGCGCAGATGGCGGGCATAACGAACCTGCACATCCCGTTCTTCGATTTGGACATCGTGGGCATCGAGTATACCGAGCCCTCTGCGGGAACCAAGGTCGTGGGACGCGATGTGGCCTGCGACCCCGGCCATTTCTACCGCGCGCTGCCCAACCCGCTGACCATCGGGCAGATGGCCAAGGCACTCGACGTGGTTTTCTCGCATGCGGCGATCGGTAGCCCGGTGTACATGCATTGCAGCGGCGGCAAGGATCGCGCCGGCGTGCTTTCGTTGCTCGTGCTGACGATTCTGGGTGCCAGCCGCGAGGACATCTTGGAAGATTACCTGGCTACCAACGTGTACCGCGACACAATCTATGATAAGACGCTTGCACGTTTCATGCGCTTTACCGATGGCGACGAAGCGCGTGCGCGCGAGCTCGTCGAATCCCATAGGGCGCGTTCGGAAAACCTCGACGCCTTCTACGAGACCATCGATGCGAAATACGGGAGTATGGCGTCGTTCGTGCACGACCAGCTGGGATTTGATGAAGAGCGCATACAGCGGGTGCGCGCATGCTGCACGGTAGCGTGCGCGGAGGGCAAGTAGTTTCGCGAGGCGGGCCGGTTCGTGGTTACTAGCTTGGTTGGCAGCGTGTTCAGCGGCGGAAATGCGGGAGGATCATGGGACAACGCGACGACAACGAGCGCATGGCTCGGGAATACTTGCACGCTAATGCATCTTTGCGGGCAGCTGTGGGTGCCGATGAGGGCGATGTCCTTGAGCCCCATTACCTGGGCGTGGGCGAGCACAACCTCAATTATTGGTTCGTCGTGCCGGCGACGGGGGAGAAGCATGTGCTGCGCATCAACGTGGCCACGCAGCCGTTTCACGAGAACCAGGTCGCGTACGAATACGGGGCGCTCAAGGCATTGGAGCCAAGTGGGTGCACGCCGCGCGCCATGTACCTGGACGATTCCGCCGATGCACCGGCGAAAGGAGCGCTCGTCATCGAGTTCTGCGACGGGGAAGAGCTCGATTTCGATGCACTGCGGCCGGGGGATTTACGCTGCGCTGCCCAGCTGATGGCCGACATCCATGCGGTACCTGTCACGGCGGATTGCCCGGTGTTCCGGCCGAAGGACCCGCTGCGCAACCTGTTCGATGAATGCCTCGAGCGCTTTCGGGTGTACCGTGCGTCGGCTTTCGAGGATGCGCGCATCACGAAGTGGGTGGAATCGTTCATCGCCGCCGCCGAGCCCGCGACGCGCATGGCGTGCGACCTGGCCGATTGCACCCACATCATCAACACCGAGACGCTGCCGTCCCATTTTCTGATTCCGGCTGCAGCTGCGGCTGAGGCGGCCACTGCGCCAGACGCCGTTGCTGCGCCTGATGTGCCCGAAGTGCGCAAGACGGCCGTTATGCCTACTGCGACTGCGGCGGCCGGCGCACTTGATGCAGGCGTGGTGCCCGGGAAGGCTGCTGCGTCCGGTGTACCCAAAGCGGGCTCGGGACGCTTCTGTGCCCATCCGGGCTCGTTCGTGGATTGGGAACGGCCCATCATTGGCGAAGTGGCCCAGGACGTTGCCTACTTCGTTTCCCCCACTACGACGTTTTGGGATAGCGACTACTTGTTTCCCGCAGATGAGGTGGGGGATTTCGTCGAGGATTACTGGCGCGCGGTGGACGGGCGGTTCGCGCGGGGCAATTTCGACGAGCGTTTCAAGGCGTTCCGCATGATGACGGCGCTGCGTTCGGCAACGTGGTTTTGCAAGGCGCTTCTGACGTATGGGAAAGATGGACGTGGAACGGCGGCATCGAGCGACTCGTCCCATACGACCAGCAAGACCGCCCGCAAGTTTGCGACGTACCTTTCGGATGACTTCATGCACATGCTGGCCGTCGAGTGCTTCGGTTTGTAATTCGCCAAGATGAATTATTCAACCTGGTTGAGCGTATCCACGTGAGTCCCATCGCCCCGAAAAGCGCGGCCTGCGGAGGTACGGGGTGTTCGCTTGGCTCACGAGCTAACCAAAGTGTATTTCAGGAAAGATGGGAGTTCCTGACTGCGCTTCGCGCATTCAGGAAATAGTTCTGGAAGTATGCACGGGGGCAAGCTGAAGCTTGCC
>CAMPAJ010000038.1 GCA_946631805.1 uncultured Eggerthellaceae bacterium | reverse complement strand
TCGCGTGTACATCAAGGGCAAGGGCTGGCAGCCGTGGGTAAAGAACAAGACCAAGGCGGGTATAACCAAGAAGGGCGTGTACCTGAGCGCGGTGCAGGTCAAGCTTTCCCCTAAAACCGAGGAAGCTGTGGGCAAATCCACTTCCACGGTGGGCGTGCGGTACGAGACGCGCATCAAAACGAGTGGGTGGCAGGCCTGGACAGGCGACGGCAAGGTGGCCGGCAAGACCACCAAGCAGATCACGCTCGACGGGTTCGTCCTCAAGCTCGATCCCGGCTCCCTGAAGGGAAGCGTCACATACCGCGCTTACATCGACGGCGACGAATGGGGCCAGGGCTGGAAGACGAACGGCAAGACGGCCGGCACCAAGGGCGACCAGATGGAAGCCCTGCAGATTAAGCTGACAGGCGCCATTGCGAACGCGTACGATATCTATTACTGCGCTTACGTGCGCGGATACGGATGGCTCGATTGGGCCAAGAACGGCGAGACGGCCGGTAGCACCGGTCGAAGCTTGCCGCTCGGCGCCGTGCGCGTAAAGCTCGTGAAGAAGGGCAGCGCAGCGCCGAAGTCGCTTGCCACCTACGTGAAGCCAGGCAATCTTACCGCTGCCGTCACGCGCGCAACGACGGTTAACCAGCTTGCGAAGACGCTCAACGGCATCGACATCTCGAGCTGGCAGGCTGGCATCAAGGTCGCAAACGTCGATGCCGACTTCGTGATCGTGAAGGCAACGGAGGGCACGACCTACAAGAACCCGTATTTCAAGCAATGGGCGAGCGAGACGATCTTGAGCGGCAAATTGCTCGGTGCGTACCATTTCGTTCGCACGGGCAATGCGGTTAAGCAGGCTGACTACTTCGTGAAGACGGTGGGTACGTACGTGGGCAAGTGCGTGCTGGTCTTGGACTGGGAAAACCGTTACGACGATGCGGCGACCAAACAAGGTGTCGCTTGGGCCAAGAAGTTCTTGGATCGCGTGTACGCCAAGACGGGCGTGCGGCCTTTGATTTACATGAGCAAGAACCCGACACGCGAGAGCAACTGGAAATCCGTTGCCAAGAACTACAAGCTCTGGGTCGCCCAGTACAAGAACTACGCCAAGACAGGTTATCAGGCAAATCCGTGGACCGATTCGTACAGCTACGGCGCATGGAAGGCCCCGACCATATTCCAATACACGTCAACGGGACGCATCAGCGGCTATGGCGCCGATTTGGATCTGGACATCTTCTATGGCACTGCTAACGATTGGAAAGCGCTGGCCAAGTCGAATAAATAGCAACGAGCGCAAAGCGAGTTGGCCGACTTTTGGAATCTGGGGTACCATACGCTTATCCAAAGCAAAGCGGTACGGAGTAATTCATGCTAGTAACCACGAAAGGGCGCTATGCGCTCCGCCTCATGGCCTATATCGCCAGTTTTCCCGAGCGCAAGGTCGCCTTGCGCGAAGTGGCCGAAAACGAGGGTATGTCGTTGAAGTACCTGGAGCAGCTGGCGCACGAAATGGTGTCGGCCGGCCTGTTGTCCAGCGCTCGTGGTCATGGCGGCGGCTATTCGCTGGCTCGACCAGCTAGCGAGGTGCTCGTGGGCGATGTCTTGCGCGCTGCCGAGGGCTCGACGTCTCCCGTGGCATGCGCAGCCCTGGAAGAGGGCGGCCCGGGTTGCCCGCGCGAGCAGATGTGCTCGACCGTCGCGTTTTGGGCGGGTCTCGACAAAGTTATCGAAGATTATGTCGACGGCGTTTCCCTCGAACAGCTCAAAAGCATTGGCTAACGTTTACTGTGCGGCACGGCGTGCGCAGCACGCCGCTGAAGCTGCTTTCTTCCAAAGCGTTGCCTTGGCTTGAGGGGCTGCGCGTTTGCGCATGGTACAATTGCTGGCGAACAACAGCGAGCTTTTATACAGAGGAATACAACATGACAGCGCAATTCAAGGTGAGCGCGGCTGACCCGCATGCGGTCGCGCACCTGCGGGAGCGCTTTGACCTCCCCGAATTCATTGCAACCATCATGGCTGCGCGCGGCATAACGACCGACGAACAGGCCGAACAGTTTTTGGGTCCGTCCCTTGACCGCGACTGGCGCAACCCGTACGAGCTGCCCGGCATCGGCCCTGTTGCCGATAGGCTTGAGCAGGCTATACGCGCGCGCCAGCACATTGTCGTGTTCGGCGATTTTGACGTGGATGGCGTTTCGGCCACGACGGTGCTCACGCGCGGTCTGCGTGCTCTGGGAGGTTATGCCACACCGTTCATACCGCGGCGATTCGACGAGGGCTATGCCCTTTCGCAAGCCGCTTACAATCGCCTGAAGCAGCTCAACCCCGAACTCATCGTTACGGTCGACTGCGGAATCGCTTGCAAGGCCGAAATCGAAGCGATCCTGGCCGATGGCGTCGAGGTCGTCGTCACGGACCATCACGAGCCATCGGATCTGTGCCCCGAGGGTATTCCCCTGGTCGATCCCAAGACGGACCCCGAGTGCCCGAGCGCCATCCTCGCCGGCGTGGGCGTGGCGCTCAAGGTTGTGCAGGCCCTTGGTGGACGCTTCGGATACCCGCACCTGTGGCGCTCGTATACCGATTTGGCCACGCTGGGCACGGTTGCCGACCTCATGCCGATGCGCGACGAGAACCGCGCCTTGGTTGCAGACGGGCTTGCGCATATGAACGCATCGCCTCGCCCCTGCATCGCCGCGCTTTTGGGTCAGGCTGGCGCCGCGGGAAAACCCATCACGGCAACGGATTTGAGCTTCTCGGTCATCCCGCGGCTAAACGCGCCAGGGCGTTTGGGCGATGCGCAGGTGGCGCTCGACTTGTTGATGACCGATGATTTTGACTCGGCTTGCAAGCTGGCGGCTGCCCTTGAAGCTACGAACGACAAGCGTCGCTCGATCGAAGCCGAGCTTTCCGAGGTCGCACGGGCAAAAGCCGTGGAGGTGTATCACGGCCAGAGGGCCCTTGTCGTAGCAGGCGAAGGCTGGCACGAGGGCGTGAAGGGCATAGTGGCCAGCCGCCTGGTGCATACGTACGGCGTACCGTGTTTGCTGTTTACCATCGAGGGCGACGAGGCCCGGGGAAGCGGTCGCACCGTCGGCCAGGTCAACTTGTTCAAGGCGCTGGAGAGCACGAGCGATTTGCTCACGCGGTTCGGAGGCCACGAGGCGGCCGTGGGCGTGACGCTGCCGGTGTCCAAGATGCCCGAGTTCACCGAGCGTCTGTGCGCCTACATGGACGCGCTTCCCGACGATGATTTCCATCCGCTGGTAGAGATCGACGCATGCGTATCGATGGCGGAGCTCACGTTGGAAAACGTGGAGAAGCTTCAGATGCTCGCTCCGTTTGGGCAGGAAAACCGCGTGCCGTGCTTGCTCGCGCGCGACGTCATGCTTGCAAACCCCCGTGCCGTGGGCGCCGAGAAGAACCATTTCTCCTGCACGTTGACCGACGGTCGCTCCAGCGTCGCGGGCATCATGTTCCACTGCAACGACATAGAATTGCTGTCGAAAACGCAAAGCCTGGTCAATGCCGCATTCGAAGTGCAAATCGACGAGTGGCGCGGACGCCGCAGCGTCAAGGCCATGCTCAAGTCGCTGTTCCCCGCGCAGGCGTGTGCGGCGCTCGAAGCCTGCCTCGACCCTGCGAAGCTCCAATTCGTGGCAGACCTGTATGCCGCGAGCGACGAAGAGCTCGTGCAGAACCAGCCGGAAAGCCCGCAGGTCATCGAGGCGTACGAGGCTGATTGCGCTACGAATCGCGAGATTTGGCAGCGCCGTGCGAAAAGCGAGCCGGCGCGGCTCAGGGCCGATATCGTTCGCGCCCTCATCGGCGATGCGCAGCTTCACGAAAAGCAGCGCGACGTGCTTGACCAGCTGGAAAACGGCAAATCGACGATGTGCGTCATGGCGACGGGCCGGGGCAAGTCGCTCATCTTCCACGTGCACGCCGCCACTTTGGCGTTGCGCGACCACGCGGCGAGCCTGTTCGTGTACCCGCTACGCGCCCTTATTGCCGACCAGGCGTTTCATCTGCGCAACGCCCTTTCGCGCTTTGGGGTAACATCGAGCGTGCTTACGGGCGAGAGCACGCCCGAAGAGCGGCAGGCCATCTACGACGCCCTCGAAAAGGGCGAATGCGATATCGTGCTCACGACTCCCGAGTTCTTGAGCTACCATGTCGCCGACCTCGCACGGTCGGGTCGCATACGCTTCGTCGTCATCGACGAGGCGCATCACATCGGCATGGCCAAGGCGGGAAACCGCCTGGCCTACAAGGAACTCGATGCCGTCGTGAACGCGCTGGGGCACCCGACGGTGCTCGCGCTCACGGCTACGGCGAGTGGGGACGTCGCGCGCGATATTGCTTCGACCCTGCCCATCCAGACGTGCGTGTACGACCAGGCGGATCGGCCCAATCTTGTTATAGACGACAGGCGCGGCCTGAAGGCGCGCGAGGATTACCTGGCCAACCTTGTGGCAAGCGGCGAGAAGACGGTCGTGTACGTCAACTCGCGCACCAGCTCGGTGCAGCTCGCGCGTACGCTGCGCTTGAAGGTGCCGCAGATTGCGCTGATGATAGGCTTTTACAACGCGGGTCTTTCCCGCGCTGAGCGTGCGCGTATCGAGGAGATGTTCCGCACGGGGCACTTGTCGGTGCTCGTAGCGACTTCGGCGTTCGGCGAGGGCGTGAACATACCCGACATCAGGCATGTCGTGCTGTATCACCTGCCCTATAACGAAATCGAATTCAACCAGATGAGCGGCCGCGCTGGGCGCGATGGCGAACGGGCGGGTGTCCATCTGCTCTACGATCGCAAGGACGCTCAAATCAACGAGGACATACTCAGGGAAGCCACGCCCGACAGGGATCGCATGGTGCAGGTGTACAAGGCGCTGCGCGATGTCCAGCGCAAGTCCGGCGATGAGTTCTTCACGGCGAGTACCATCGATGTGGCGGAACGCGCTTCGAGGCGTGGGCGCGAGGTATCGCAGGATTCGGCGACGTGCGCCATTGCGGTATTTCGAGAGCTCGGGCTCATCCAGACGCGCGCCGACTTTACGTCGGGCGAGGTCACGCGCCTCGTGCGCGTGGTGCCGGATGCATGCAAGGTCGAGTTGGAGAGCAGCGTTCGCTACCGCGAGGGACTTGACGAGCAAGCCGTATTCCAGGAATTCAAGCAATGGGCCCTCAGCGAGGCTGCCGACGCGATTCAGCGACGCGTGCAGCGCCCCATCCTGCCTGGCTGCGTTATGGGCTAATGTAGCAAATCGTTGTTCCGATGGGGCCTTTAATGCTGGCTGTTTTGGGCGGTTGACGTGCGTGATAATATATAAGTTCGCAACTAACCGACGATAGGAGAGGGGGCGCTGTGGCATACGTTGACATAATCGAGGAAGCTGCCGCCGCAACCGCTCACGAGCACGGCTTTGGCCATTCCGGCGACAAGCTTCCAGCCGAGCGCTTTGCCGATTTGGAGGAAATGACCAAGGGGTACCTTCCCGAAGAGGAGGTGGCCTCGCTGCGTCGCGCTTTCGAATTCGCCGATAAGGCTCACGAAGGGCAGAGGCGCAAGAGCGGAGAGCCGTTCATCGCTCATCCGATAGAAGTTGCCATCATCTTGGCGGGCCTGCACATGGATGTCGAGACTATTACGGCAGCCCTTTTGCACGATACCATCGAAGATACCGACGTAACGCGCGACGATGTGGTCGAGCGTTTTGGCGAAGACGTGGCTGCCCTGGTCGAGGGCGTGACCAAGATTACGAAGATCGAAGTCGAGACGCTGACCGACGAGCAGGCGGCGACGATTCGCAAAATGCTGGTCGCCATGAACAAGGACATCCGCGTTATCGTCATCAAACTGGCCGACCGCCTGCACAACATGCGTACGCTTAGCAGCCTGCGCGAGGATCGTCGTATCTTCAAGTCGCGCGAGACGCTGGAAATCTATGCGCCCATCGCCCACCGTCTGGGCATCAACTCGATTAAATGGGAGCTCGAGGACCTTTCGTTCTTCTACCTTGACCCGCCCAAATACAAGCAAGTGGCCAAGATGCTCACCGAAAGCCGCGCGGAGCGCGAGGCGTATCTGGGCAAGGTGCTCGACATCCTCAAGGCCGAGATGGACAAGGTGGGCATCGATGCCCAGGTCATGGGCCGTCCCAAGCACCTGTATTCCATCTACCAGAAGATGACGAAGAAGGACAAGGATTTCTCGGAAATCTATGACCTCATCGCCGTGCGCCTGATCGTGCCGTCGGTGAAGGATTGCTATTCGGCTCTGGGTGCGGTGCATACCATCTGGCATCCGATGCCGGGTCGTTTCAAAGACTACATCGCCATGCCGAAGTACAACATGTACCAATCGTTGCACACGACGGTCATCGGTCCCGCCGGTCGGCCGTTGGAGGTGCAAATCCGCACCGAGGAAATGCACCAGAAGAGCGAGTTCGGCGTGGCGGCGCACTGGTTGTACAAAGAGGGCGCCTCCAGGGGCAAGAAGAGCGGCGAGTTCGAGCAGCAGCTCGCCTGGCTGCGCCAGATGGTTGACTGGTCGGAGGATTCCCAGGATTCCAAGGAGTTCCTGAAGGACCTGAAAGTCGACTTGGACGAGTCCGAGGTGTTCGTGTTCACCCGCAATGGCGAAGCGCGCAGCTTGCGCGCAGGTTCCACGCCGGTCGACTTCGCGTACGCCATTCACACCGAGGTGGGCAATCATTGCGTCGGCGCCAAGGTAAACGGCAAGATCGTGCCGCTGACCTATCGCTTGCAGACCGGCGACCGGGTCGAGATCTTGACCCAGAAGAGCGCCACGCCTTCGCGCGGATGGCTGAGCGTCGTCAAGACGCCGAGCGCGCGCTCCAAGATACGCAACTACTTTAGCAAGGTTACGCGTGGCGATGACCTGCAGCTCGGCCACGAAAAGCTCGCGCGCGAGATGCGCAAGCACAACATCGGCATTTCGAACGCCCAGTCGACGCGTGCCATCAAGTCGGTGGCGGAGCATCTGGGCTTCAAGGAAGCCGACGACATGATCGTAGCCATAGGCGCTGGCAAGGAAAGCGCTCAGCACGTGGCCAACCGCCTGCTCAAACTGCTAGTCGATCGCGGGACGCAAGAGGCGCAGATGCCCGACATAGGCATGTCGGCCATGTCGACGGGCAAGATGCCTCCGATGATCACGAGCGTCGCGCGCCCGAAGAGGCACGAGACCCACACGTCGAACGGCATCGTGGTCAAGGGGCTCGACGACGTGCTCGTGCGCTTGTCGCGTTGCTGCAACCCGGTGCTCGGCGATGACATCATAGGTTTCGTCACCCGCGGCCGTGGTGTTTCGGTGCATCGCGCCGATTGTCCCAACGCCAAGGATTTGATGAAAGAGCCTGAACGCATTATCGAGGTGGAATGGGAAGAGTCACCGACCGTTGCGGCAACGTACCGCATCGAGGTGCACATCGAGGCCATGGATCGCATGAACCTGCTGCGCGACGTCATCGTGGCGCTTGCGGAAGAAGGCGTGAACGTGCTCAACTCGTCCTCGGCCGTCGGCAACGACGGAATCGTGCGCATGCGCTACTTGTTCCAGGTCAGCGATGTGGCACATGTCGAAGATATCCTGTTGCGCCTGCTGGACGTCGACGGCGTCTTCGAAGCGCGCCGCATGTTCCCCGGCGAGTACGTGGGTTCTAGGAAATAACGAACCGTTCTGGTGGCTCGTTTACGAGGCATGCATTCGCGGGATGCGCTGGCAGAGTCGTTTCCCTACCTCGCCTCGCGAAACAGGTGGGCTTGGTCCGATTTCGACGTCGACGGAGCGAAAATGTGCATTCTCACCCCTGGGGCGAGAATGCACATTTCTAAAACGAACTGGCTAGACTGTTCTTGCGATTTATCCACATTTGAAAGGACGCTGGTATGGCCGTTAAACCATGTGTGAAGTTAGAAGTTCTGGTCATGGGACCTATCGAGAACAACGTGTACATCATCGAGGGCCCCGGCGCCACCTTCGTCGTGGATCCGACCGAGCAAGCCGGGCGCATCGTCGAAGTGCTGAATGGGCGCAAGCTTGACGCCATCGTGCTTACGCATGCGCATTGGGACCACGTGGGTGCGGCGGCCGAGCTGCGCGCACTTACAGGCGCCCGCACCATAGCCAGCGCGATAGACGCGCCCTTCATCGACGGCAGCGGCCAGCTGGGAGCTGGGCATCGCGAGTTCGATCCATGCCCCATAGACGAGGCGGTGGCCGACGGCGATGTGGTCCAAATCGGCGAGATGCCGTGGAACGTTCTTGTAACACCTGGCCACACACCCGGAAGCATGTGCCTGTTCCTTGATTCCGAGCACGGCTCCGACCCATCGGGCGTCCCCGTCCTCGTGGCAGGCGACACGCTATTCGCCGGCGCCCACGGCCGCACCGACTTTACGGGCGGAAGCCCCGCCGCCATGCGCGAATCGCTCAAACGCCTAGCCCAATTGCCCGAAGAAACGCTCGTCCTCCCCGGTCACAACACCCTAACCACCATCGCCCTAGAATCCCCCTGGCTAGCAAACGGCGGCTTCTAACCCCTCCCATGAGCTTCGTTGGCTTGGCAAAGAACCCTGCAAAGCCAACGAAGCCCCTCCCAGCTGAGAACCAGTTTCCGCAACAGAACTGCCCCCACCCGGCACCCTCGCGTCCCCCTCCCATAGGACCCGCTTGCACACCCTCGAAAAGCCAACAAACCCAGACAACGAAGCTCCGCTCGGCCGGGGACCTGTTTTCGCAGCGTTCCGCAGCAGAAAAAGCCGATGTCGAACACGCCCACGCGCGAGGACTAGCGCGAAAACAGGCCCCCGGCCGAGCGGAGCGAAGGGATGGATCATCTTTCCGACCAACAAGAGCAAGCGGACCTATTCCCCCCAAAATCCATGATTTGTTCGGTGGCGAAGCGCACGTGGCGCTGCTATGATGAAGGGCGAGAAACGCGCACGACTTCACATTTCGCCCCATACGCATTACGAGATCGCGCACAGAAGAAAACGCAGAGCAAAATGAGGCTGTGACCATGGCTTTTGTACACTTGCATAATCATACGGAATACTCGCTGCTCGACGGCATGACCCATGTGAAGGAGATGGTCGAACGCGCGGCCGAGCTCGACATGCCGGCCGTGGCCATCACCGACCACGGCGTCATGAGCGGCGTGCCCGAGCTGTGCTCGTGCTGCGATGCCGTCGAGGCCAAGACGGGTAAGCGCGTCAAGCCGATTTACGGTTGCGAAGTGTACTTCACGACCGACGACACGCTTGCGCGCGATGGCAAGCCCAAGCTGTATCACTTGCTGCTGCTTGCCAAAACCAATGAGGGCTACCACAACCTGCTCAAGCTCGTTAGCGAATCGCATGTCGACAACTTTTATTACAAGCCGCGCACGACGTTCGCCATGTTGCAGAAGTACGGCCATGGCATCATCGGCAGCTCGGCATGCATTGCCGGCATCGTGCCGCGCCTGCTCGACAACCGCCAGTTCGACGAAGCGTGCGAATGGGCGCGCAAGTTGGCTTCGTGCTTCGATGAGGGAGATTTCTACATCGAGCTGCAAGACCAGGGCATCACGACCGACGGCGGTTTGACGCAGAACCAGCTTAACCACGAGCTCGTGCGCGTGGCGCAGGAGTGCGGGCTCAAGACTATCGCCACGAACGACTTCCATTACCTCAAGCGCGAAGACGCGCGCGCTCACGACATCTTGCTGTGCATCGGCACGGGAAGCAAGATCAACGATGCCAATCGCATGCGCTTTGCCAACGACGAGTTCTACATGAAGTCCGAGGAGGAGATGCGCGAGGCGCTGAAGGATTTCCCCGAGGCGTGCGATACGACCGTCGAAGTTGCCGAAAAGTGCAACGTCGAGCTCGAGCGCGATTCCATCCTTCCGCGGTTCCCCTTGCCAGAGGGCGAAACCGAGGAATCATGGTTCCGCTATCAATGCGAAATCGGCCTCGTCGCGCGTTACATGCCCGAAGCCGAGCAGCAGGCCGTCGGTTACGATCCCGAGGACCGCGCGAGCCTGGCTGCGGCGTTGGTGCGCTTGCGTGAAATGCGTCCTGACGTTATGGAGCGCTACGATACCGAGGCCGAGGTCATCCTCAACGCCGGGTTCCCTGCATACTTCCTGATCGTTCAGGAATACATTGGCTGGGCGCGCAGCCAGGGCATCGGCGTTGGCCCGGGCCGCGGATCGGCC
>CAMPAJ010000037.1 GCA_946631805.1 uncultured Eggerthellaceae bacterium | reverse complement strand
CGAAATCGTCCTGGGTCAAGTCGGCATCTCCTGCGAGACGGCGCTTTCGGGCGCCGAAGGCGTGAGGATGGTCGAGGTTCGCCACGGCCGCAGGGAGCAATACGACCTCATCTTGGTTGATTGGAAGATGCCCGAGATGGACGGTGTCGAGACGACGAGGCGCATCCGCTCGATAGTGGGGCACGGCACGGCCATCGTTATCTTGACGTCCTACAACTGGGACGACGTCATGGAGGAGGCGATGGAGGCGGGCGTGGACAGCTTCGTGCCCAAGCCCCTGTTCGCCGGCTCGGTCCTTGACGAGTTCCGCGAGGCGTTCCGCAAGAAGAACGAGGCGCTGCTGGGCAACAAGGTCGACCTGAAGGGCAGGCGCGTGCTCCTTGCCGAAGACATGGTCGTCAACGCCGAGATCATGGTCATGGTGCTGAGCATGCGCGAGATGGACGTCGATGTTGCCGAGAACGGTCGCATGGCCGTCCAGATGTTCGCCGACAAGCCCGTCGGCTACTACGATGCGGTGCTCATGGACATGCGCATGCCCGAAATGGACGGCCTCGAGGCTACGCGGCGGATACGCGCGCTAGAGCGCGACGATGCCGCCACCGTTCCCATAATCGCGCTCACTGCTAACGCGTTCGACGAGGACGTGCAGAAGAGCATGCAAGCTGGCTTGGATGCCCATCTGAGCAAGCCCGTGGAACCCGAGGCCCTGTTCGCAACGCTTGAAGACCTGGTCAAGGAGTAAGGCCTCTTTTCCAAAGAGCAAATCTTCACCTGTTTGGCCCCGTTACGGGGCTTAGGGGCGTGTGTGCCGACATGGGCCTAAGACCGAGACAGCGGATGCATCGTCCGCTCCACATCGACGGTGGTCGAGTATGGGGTGGCAAGAAATATGGAGCAATTGTGGAGGCCTGCGTTCATGACTGGAAGTCATCCACGTTTGTTCAAGCGCCGTGCGGTCAGCGTGAATCCGGGTTATCCACTGGCCTTGGGGATTTGCGTGTCGCGACGATGTGCAAAACGCAGGCGCGTGAATGACGATGGCTCCCATACCGCGAAGACGCTTTCGTTTAGGGTACGCTAGCTCTTCAAGCCCGCTGTCTCACCATGAGACAGCACTGGGCTTAACATCAGGCGCGATGCGGTGCTGAGCGTTTCGTGGCCATGCGGAATGGCGCCACGTCGAGGTTTTCGCCCTTTGTCCCCGATGCGGTATGAACTCGGCGAGCCGTACGTTTGGGATTGACCGTTTTCTGCTCGCACGCGAACTTGGAACCTCAATTCCTTTGTTGGATTCGCGCTTCAACACGACGTTCTTAAGACCAATTGTGCGGGGTTTGTTGCCCCGCACGCGCCTTGGTGCTATCGCGTTTGGCGAAAAACTGTGCGCGGTATGGCTCGGGTCTGGCGAGGCGGTGTTAGGACCTTTCGCGGAAGACACGCCGATAAAACTCGAACTAGATGACAAATGCCAGCTCACACGGGCAATTTGACGCCAAGGAAATCATTGGCTGTGCGATAATGCGCCTCACCCGCATTGGATCCGTGCATGGGAATGGTTGGCACAGTTCTGGATTGGGCTGTACGGAGCGCATCCAGATCGTTTCCAGGAAGGTAGGAGCATCGAGACTATGTCTACTAGCAAACATGGCATGCAGCGCAAGGAAGCGCGGCGCATGGCGACGGGCACTGCCGGTGGCCGTCCCCGCAAGGAATTGGGGCGCGATCGCAGAGGTGTTTCGCGGCGTAAGGGCCGGGCAGCCGATCTGTACGAGTCCGAGAACTGGGAGGCCGAAGTCCTCAAGGAGCCGAGGAGGCGAATTCGGCCGAAAATGGAGCCATCCGCCCATGTTCGAGCAGACGAGGGCTTGCGGCGCCACAGAAAAGGGGGAAGGGGAAAGCGCAAACCGGTTGGAATCGCGCTATATACCGCCCTCGCTGCACTTCTCGCAGTGTCGGCCGTAGGTTGCGTCGGCACCGCCTATGCAGCCGAAGGGCAGCAAAAGCACGCGGTGCCGTCTATCGCGAAAGCGGTGAGCCTGGACGGCAATGCCTTCAGCGAATCGGTGACCAGCAATCCGGACGGGTCCGTTACGTACCGGATCGTCCTCACGATGCCGGAAGGAGTCGAGGCCCTCAAGAGCGTCACGTACGCCGTCCATGATACGCCGAACGAAAACATCGTAGTCGATTCCAAGAGCATCAGGGCAACCATCGTGGGTTCGGACGGCGAGGAAAAGGCGCATCCCGATACGCAAGTGCGCCTCGCGCGTGGGAAATTGACCATCGCCCTCGGCGACTTAAAGGCGAAGTGTCCCAACCTCGCCTTTGCCGACAAGGTGTTCGTGAGCTATGGCGCCAAGGTTCGTTCCAACGCTCCTGCAGGTCAGCATCCCAACGTTGCCAAGCTCGTGTACGATCTGGGCGAAGGGGAGCGCGAAACAGCAGAAGTCATGGCAAAGGTCATCGTTGGCAAGGCCGCCAACGGGCCCGAAGGGTCTGCGGGCAAGACGGTTGCGAAAACGGGAGACATGCTCAAAGGCGCATCGATCGCCTGCACCGGGTTCGTGCTCGCATCGGGGCTCGCGTTGCTGTACGCGCGCAAAAGGCGCAGTTAGAACAAGTATCCGGCAAAAGAGGGGAGGGGCTGTTAGGACGTAGCCGCCTGAACCGCAAGCGGCCCCTGAGGGCTGCGGTATGCGAGTCAAGCGCACAGGAAAAACACGTACAGCGCGATGGCGGCAAGATGCGCTCATCGAGCTGTGCAAGCGAAAGGAGAAAAACATGCAGGTACTATCGAGGCCAACGGTAGGCGAAAGGTTGGGGCGCATTGTCGTAGCGGGCACGCTCGCCCTGTCTATGGGCGCGGGAGCCGTGGCAATGCCGCATCAGGCTCTCGCCGCGCAGAACGGCACGGTTACCATCGTGGCGACCGACGCGAACATGCAGCCGAACAGCTACAAGGTCTACCAGGTGTTCGTAGCGCAAGGCGGAATCGACAAAACCGACAAAGCGACGCGCCTCGTGTGGAACGACGCCCTGAAAAAGCCCGTTTTGGCGTATTTGAACGCGAACGGCTACGCGCAGTGGCTTTCCTCCAACGGCCATGTGGCCAAGGGGGCGTCGGAACTTCCCCAGAACGCGGCTGAATTCATCTCGGAGCGCATCAAAGCCGGCCCGTTTGATCCCGCTGGCCAGAAGGCTTTCCCGACTCCGATCGGCACGAGCTTCGCGACGGGGCTCGCCCAGGCGCTCGAATCGCAGTCACCGACGGTCGCGACCTACACGGCCGGCGATACGTTCACGAACTACGAAGGTTATTACCTGTTCGTCTCGAACGAGTCGAGCGTCAAAGCTGACGAAGCGGGCACGGCGCCCATATGGGTACCGCTCGGTGGGTCGACAGACGGGACGAGCATTTCCGAGAAAACCGCCATTCCGACGCTGAGCAAGGAGGTGAAGGAGGACTCGAGCGGTACGTGGGGCCCCGCCGCCGACGCGAATATGGGCCAGGACCTCGAGTACAGGTTGACGGGCACGGTCCCCGACAACATTGCCGCGTACAAGTCGTACCACTGCAAGTTCGTGGACACGCTTCCCGCCGGGATGGAGCTTTCGGGCGCCTCGACCTCGTCGGTCGTCGTCAAGGTCGGCGATGTCGACGTCACCTCCGACGTTGCCAACCCGAAGGGTTCCATAGCCTATAGCGGAAACGTGCTCACCGTCGACATCAACGATTTGCTTTCGCTGCGCGATGGCCTTTCTGTTTCGAAGGGCACGACCGTCACGGTGCTCTACAAGGCGCATCTTACCGCCGAGGGCGTGATCGGCGCGGACGGAAACCAGAACACGGCCAAGATGTACTACCCCAAAGATCCCGTGAGCCTGAAGATGAGCGACCCGGCGAAAGCCGACGAGGGCACGACCGGCAAGACGACGAACACGTACACGTATCGGCTGACGCTCAACAAGGTCGACAAGCAGACCGCCGAGCCCTTGAAGGGCGCCAAGTTTACCGTGCAGATCGCCGAGAAGAATTCGGACGCTGCGTCCAAGGGCAAGTACGTCGACGAGAAAGGCCAGATCGTTGCCAAGGCTCATACGTTTACGACGGACGGCAAGGGCCTGTTCGAGGTGCCGCGCATCGACGAGGGAACCTACATCATCCACGAAACCGAGGCGCCCGAAGGCTATGAGACCTCTCCCGACATGACCGTTACCGTCGCGTCCGAGCTCAACGAGACGACGGGGCGCCTCGACAAGCTGAGCGCCACCGTCACGGGTGGCGAGGGTGCAAGCGGCAAGGGCACGTCAACCGATGTCGTTACCCACCTAGATGGAGCGCCGGACGTCAAATCGGGGCTCGTGAAAGTGCAGACGCCAAACGACAAGAAGGTGGAAATGCCCGTGACCGGCATGGACGGCATAGCGGCAGCGACGATGTTCGGCGGCGGTGCCGTCGCCCTGGGACTGATGGGCTGGTTTGTCGCGCGCAGGAAAGCATGCGCTTTGGATGGCGGTGAAAGCGACGCGTCCGAGGCCGATCGTGGCTGAGAGGGCGTTGCGCATCGTTTCGGCGCTGCTGATCGTAAGCGGACTTGGCGTGCTCGTCTACCTGAACGTGAGCGATTGGATGGCGCGAATCGAATCGGAGCGCAACATCAGCACGCTGGAGGCGCGGCTCGACGAAGCGGGGAGCGCAGAGCGCCTGGGTTTGCTCGAGCAGGCGGAGCTGTATAACCAGAAGCTCATCGGAAAGAAGGTGGCCGAACAGGTTCTGCCCTATGCCGAACAGCTCAAATGCCGTCGTGAGCCCATGATGGGCTACATCGAGATCCCCAAGATATCGGTCCGGCTGCCCATCTATCACGGCACGGCCGACGCCGAGCTCATGAGCGGCGTGGGGCATCTGGAGGATTCGTCGTTGCCGATTGGCGGCGAGGGCACGAGATGCGTTCTGCTCGGCCACTCGGGCATGGCGAACACGCGCATGCTCGACGACGCCAAGGATCTAACGATCGGAGATTCATTCGTCATCTGGGTGCTCAACGAGCCCCACGCGTACGAGGTCTACGACGTGCAGACCGTCCTACCCGAACAGGTGAGGGATTGCGTGAAAATCGATCCGAGGCGCGATTTGGCAACGTTGGTCACGTGCACACCTTACGGCATCAACAGCCACAGGTTGCTCGTCCACGCGCAACGTTGCGCCTACGTGCCCGAAACCTCGGATGCTTTGGGAAGCGTCCCTCGCGCCAACGAGCGTAACGTGCCCCTGGCTCTGGCAATCGGCATGGTCGGAGCCTCGACGTTTGCCGGCTTGGCGGGCAGGTCGATCAGGCGCCGTCGCGAGGCCGAAGCCGGTTTCAGGCGCGTTCTTGGAGCGAAATGCCAAAGTACGTGGCCGGGGGCCGGGCCAGCACATGCGCGCGCAGATGTGCGGGAAAGCCGCCGACACCCTTCGGTGCGCGTATGCCAAAGGGGAGGGCGCGTTCCGGCCCATGGGCCTGCGCCGACGCTGGCGAAACATCCGAAACGTGGAATTGAACGAGGTGCGAGCCGTACAGGTACGGCGGAATGGAAGGGGCTATGAGAAAGACAAGAAAACAGGACCCGAAAATGCGGGCCAAAGTGCTCAGGTTGGCGCTTGCATGCTCGGTGGCATTCGGGCTCATGCCCATCGGCGCTTTTGCGGAAGGCGCCGATGGGGAAGGCGGCTTGGATGCGTCGGAAGCCCTCGGGAGGGATAACTGCGTCATAGCAAAGCCGAGCGATCCGGGACTGCTCGACGGCGAGCCCGTCGTCTCGACCTTGGACGATGCGCTTCTGCTCAGCTACGATACGGCCGAGCAAGCCCAGGAGGCGGTAGAGCGCCTTTCGAGCGTATGCGAGTTCGCCGAAATCGATGCTCCCGTCATGGCGGCAGGGGAAGAAACGCGGGACGCTGCGGAGGCAGGCAGCGGTCAAGATGGCGTATTTGACGCCGTGAACGACATCGCGAGCGGTTCCGAGGCCGCGGAAAACGACGGAGAGTCCCCCGTCGCCCCCGAGGCGGGCGACGCCATGGGTGCCCTCGGCGAAGCTCAATCGGCTTCCGAGATGCTCTCCAAGGCGAAAAGCGGGGAAGACGCGCGCGACGCGGACGGCGAAGCGCCTTCTAGCGGGGAAAAGCGCCCCGATGCGCCTGCTTCCCCGGTTTTAGAATCGAAGCAGGCTGCTAAGGCTCGCAAGAGCGAGGAGTCGCGCGAAAGCTCGGGCAAAGACGCGAAGGTATCGACTCCGAAGGACCACGACGGCGTTCTGATCGCGCTCGTGGACTCCGGTGCGCCGAAGGATGGCGGCGCGACGAAGGCCATATCCGTCATAGGGGATGATGCGACCGACGAAAACGGTCACGCCACGAGGATGTTCGAGGCCATGCGCGCCCAGGCGCCCGATGCGGACATCCTGTGCGTGCGCGTGCTCGATAGCGCGGGCTCTGGAACGATTGCCGCCGTCTACGCAGGCATCAAGGCCGCGATTGCCGAGGGGGCCGACATCATCAACCTCTCGCTCTACGCGGCGCTCGACGACAATTCCGCTGCAATCAACGCGGCGGTTCAGGAGGCGCGCGAAGCGGGCATCGTCGTCGTGGCGGCGGCAGGGAACGCGGGCGACGATGCTTCTGGTTACGTGCCCGCCAATGCCGAGGGCGTCGTTACGGTGGGCTCATGCGATGCCTCGGGAACGCGCCTTCCAAGCTCGAACTTCGGGCAGGCTGTGGACGTGTATGCGGTCAGCTCGGCGACGAGCGAAGCGGCGGCTCTGGCAAGCGGCTGGCTCGCCGCGCACGAGGGCTTGGCCGATCCGACTCGATGCCTCAAGGACGCATGTGGTAAGGGGGTGTTCTATGAGACAGCGGACGAACCCAACATGGATGGGGCGGACGTGCCGGTGCCAGCTGCCGTCGAGCACGATTCGGTGATGCCCGCCATGACGATTAGCGAGCCTATTAAGACCGAGTTGCGCAAAGGCGGCAACCGCGCCGAATCGGCCGTGCCGGCGCAGAGCATCGTATTGGACAACGGTGGCGAGCTCTCGCTTTCGAAAGCCGAGGTCACGGGGAGCGTTGCGGGATTGGAGCGAGCGGTTCACCCCATAACGTCGGGCGGTATCGTCGATGCCCCCATGTACGGCGTTTGGATCAAGAATCCGGGCACGGAGGAATCGAGCGGCTACCAGCGCGACGTCGACGGCACCATTACGATGAAATGGACCGATGTGGCAGCCGACGCAGACGGCAACAGGCTCGATTTGACGATGGACATTTCCAACATAAGGATTTGCTCAAATGACGTCCGTGTGAGGAACGCCTCGGCTGCGACGGCTTCCAAGCGCATACTTCTGTTCCGTAACGACAATGCGGAAGAGGGCCTGGGTCGATTGATGCTATCGAGCAGGATGGAGTCGGTTGACGGCAAGAACAGCCGGGCGGGCGTGTGCATGACCGTTCACGTGGCATTCCATCGAACGGGGGAGCCACCAAGCGCCAAGGCGAACGGGACCTATCTGTTCATGGCTTGCGACCTCGATCAACCCGACTGCTCGCGCTGGCTCGTTTCGGAAGATGTGTTCAACGGGACCTATGCCGAATCGATGCAGCTCGTCAGCGGCTTCGATATGAAGACGTACCTGCAGCAGGACATTCCCGACGACGGCACGAGCCCGGACCCCGGCCCATCGACGCTCCGCGTCGACGTGGCCACGGGAAAGTTCTCGGCCCAGGAAAGAAACGACTTCCGGGATGAGTTCCGAGCGGGGTTCGTTGCGTCCACGACCGGTCCCGAGTTCGCGATCAACTGGTACGGCTCCAACTGCGACACGTGGCTTTTGAGCGATTACGAGGGGGTGACCATACGCGACAAGAACGATCCGACGGACAACACGACCGATAAGGCGGTCATCACCAAGACCACGAACGGCATCGGGCAAGGCATATCCGACGAGAAGAGCGCCTACGACGAGAAGGACAACCATGGCGGCAAGCGCGTGAGCACGTCATGGCGTTCTACGGATATGCCCTGGAAGGGGTCTGGCGTGTATCACTTCGGCGCGCAGTCTGGCTACCGTGTGACAAAAGTTACTGTACTGTACAAAAAATGGGACAATAAAATGCACAAGTACAATGACGTCGAGGATGTGTATGAGGGGTCGGATTTGAAAGGGCTGCGCGAGCTTTCCTTCGGGAGCGAGGAATCAGATTACCCGGTCGTGCGCGATTACGACATCGTCGTGACGACGGCCAAGGTTCCCGATGCCGCAGTGACGATCGCGGCCAAGAAGCTGTTGCAGGGTCGCTCCCTGAAGGCTGGCGAGTTTGAGTTCTCGCTGCACGAGGGGTCGAAGAAGGTCGGAGACGCCCATAATGCCGATGATGGTGCCATCACGTTTCTACCGTTGACGTATACGTATACCGATCAGGCTAAATATCCTATTAAGCACACGTATGTCATCAGCGAGGAGGCGGGGAACGCCCACAGCGTGACGTACGATTCCTCGAAGTTCGAGGTAGTCGTGACCGAGGATTACGACGCAAAGGCGCACAAGATGAAAGCCGATGTGAGCTACGGCAAGGAACCGGTGTTCAAGAACACGTATGCGAAGAGTGGCGGCGTGCGCGTGAAGAAGATCGACGCGAGCACGGGTCGCGGCGTGAAGGGAGCCGAGTTCACCGTAACGTCTGCTACAGGCGGGTTATCGCAAACGATGACCTCAGGCGACGATGGCGTGGCCGAACTCGGCGCTACGGCGCTTCCAGAGGGAAGCTATGTAGTTCGCGAGAGCAAGGCGCCCGAAGGTTACGGGCTCAACACCGAATGGTCGGCCGAGTTCTCCATCGAAGAGGATGGGGTAATCGTGGATCTGACCGATAACCCCTGCACCGATGAGCAAGACCGAGCGGTTGACATGCCCAAGACGGGCGGCTCCGGCGTCACCGTGGCGCTCGCCGCTTCGCTCGCCGCCGTGGTGGGCGGGATCGCCGTGCGGAGGCGCCTCGTCGGTATGGCGTAGCGAAAAGGGGTGCTTGGCTTCGGCTAATCGGGCGTCCCGCCCCGATAGGGGTCCCCGCAGAGGGGTGGAGTGCTCACTTGGCTTCGGCTAACAGATGTGGATGACAGGAAATGTGCCTGCAGAATCGTTTGCACCCCACCCCTCTGCGGGGACCCCTATCGGGTCTTCCCATGTACTAGAAGGGGCTATCCTTTTTACTGCATGGGGCGAGGCGCAGGCGCGCTTCGGATACGTGCAATATGATGGGATGGTGTATGGTCGATTGCGTTACTATAAGCACATCGACATCGAGAGAAGGGGTAGGGGATCATGAAGCGTGAATATCCGAACTTGTGCAAGCCGTTGCAGGTAGGGCGGATGACGTTGCGTAACCGCATGTGCTCGGCGCCGTTGGGCGCTACCGACATCCTGGCCGACGGTACTCCGGGTCCGCGGACGCTCGGGTTCTACGAGATGCGGGCTAAGGGCGGCGCGGCTGCCGTCACCGTGAGCGAGCTCGTCGTGCATCCCGATACGGATGGCTCGCAGATGCTCAAGCTCTCGCTTGCCACGCCGGGCCAACTCGGCGCGTTCGCCTACGTTGCCGACGCCATCAAGCGCCATGGCGCCATCGCATCGATCGAACTGTCTCACTCCGGCCAGTACGCCGGCACGTACATGGTCGACAAGAAGAAGAAAGGCGGGCTGTGCCAGTACGGGCCTTCCGACGGCGTGCGCCCCGACGGCTTGCCGGTCAAAGCGCTCACGACCGAGCAGATCGCCGATATCGTGGCGGCTTACGCGAACGCCGCCGGGCTTGCGAAGCGCGCGGGCTTTCAGATGGTCATGGTGCATGCGGGACATGGTTGGCTCATCAACCAGTTCCTCTCGCCCTATTTCAACAAGCGTACAGACGAGTACGGCGGCGTGCTCGAGAACCGCGTCAGGTTCGCGCGCGAGGTGCTTGCGGCCGTGCGCGAGGAAGTGGGGCCCGGGTTCCCGATCGAGCTGCGCATGAGCGGCTCGGAGCTGTTCGAGGGCGGCTATGACCTCGACGAGGGGTGCCGTATCGCCGAGGCGCTCGAGGACCTGGTCGACATCATCCACGTGTCCGCCGGCTCCTACCAGTTCGGTTTCTCGGTGACGCATCCGTCGATGTTCCGCGACCACGGCTGCAACGTGTACCTCGCTGCCGAGATAAAGAAGCACGTGAACGTGCCCGTCGCCACTGTGGGCGGATTGTCGGACCCCGCGCAGATGGAGGAAATCATCGCCTCGGGCAAGGCCGATATCGTCGTCATGGGCCGCGCGCTTCTTGCCG
>CAMPAJ010000036.1 GCA_946631805.1 uncultured Eggerthellaceae bacterium | reverse complement strand
CCCGAAACGCCCTCGATGCCGTCGGCCGTGGAGGACACGGCCGCAGCCCACGACGAGATGGGCGCGATCATGCAGATGGGAGCAGCAGTCGCATCGATGATGTACGACAGTTTCGCACGCGAGATCTTTTCGGCATCGGTGACGGGACGCATGACTGCGCCGACCGTAAGGCAGTTGAAGTAGTCATCGATGAAGATCAGCACGCCCAGGCAGAAGGTCGCGATTTGTGCGCCCACACGCGATTTGATGTGCTGAGCCGCCCAGCGCCCGAACGCAACCGAGCCGCCGGCGGCGTTCACGAGCGCCACCATGATGCCCAGCATGACGAGGAACACGAAGATGCCCGCGTTCCACGGGTCCGATATGGCCGCGATGAATCCCAGGCCAACCGCATCATCACCCTCGCCGAACTCGCCGAGGATCGTGTAGTTGACAACGTTGACGATGTCGCCCGATTGCAGCGCGAGCAGCAGCGCGCCCACCAGGATGCCGACGAACAGGGAGCTGAACGTCTCCTTCGTCACGAGCGCAAGCACAATCGCCACGATTGGCGGAACGAGCGCCCAAAATGTCCCCACGAATTGCATGTACGTCTCCTCCTTACAATCAAACAGGCCATGAAGGTCATGGCCTGTTGGTGTGCTCGGCGAGCCGCGCATGCGCCTGGCCATGATAGCTCTCCACTTTTCGAGCGGCAGTGTGCAGGATGTTCTCCTGCACCCCAGATACGCAGCGGCGGAAACCGATAGCGCTCTTCGGCGGCATTCCCTTTCGCCCCGGCACTTTTCCGAGCTTAAAGGACGCTTGCTGCGCCCTATGCGGAGGCTACTGATGAAGGCCGCGCCTCTATCATGCCTGTAACTAAACAGTCTCTGTATTATAGGATAACGTAATCGCAGATGACAATGGGCTCGGCTAGTGGCGAGCAGTCGGCGCGAGATGCACCGTCGCCGATTGCTCCCAATCTCCGTGGCGCTAGCCCAGCATCTTGGCTCAAAACCTCGCAAGCGAGCCGCCGGTTGTCCCCAATTGCCACGGCACTAGCCTGGATCGACGCGTCGGGCCGCGGGAAGCTGCCGGCTCGGTACCATGACAAAGTCTTGACCCTGTTTGGGAAATCTCGATCACAGTCCTTGAGTCGCGTGACGCAATGACCCTTCGAGGCTTCCGTTTCGTGCGTTTCCTGGGGGCTTTTTCATTCGTGCTCCGTTCATATAGGTTAGATTCAGCGCAAATTGCCTATTAGGGCTTGAAAAAAATGTCCCAACGAGACACAATGGAGACAGTTCAATTTGCCAATTTTGTCATACATCGAGACACTTTCGATGAGTTGACTTAATATATTTGTTCCTTCGGGCCTAGTTACTTACTTGGCTCTGCGGGGCGTTAACCATGAGGAGGAAGCGATGAAGCTCAAGGCATCGGTCGATTATGGCGCACGCGCCATCGTATACTTGGCGGTCAATGGAGGCACTTGCTCATCGCGAGAAATTTCCGAAGAAATGTCTGTGCCGCGCGACTACTTGATCCAGCTTGCCCTCCGCCTGCGCAACGCCGGCTTGATCAAAGCTCGCCCCGGCAAAAACGGCGGCTATGTACTCGCCAAGAAACCATCCGAGATCTCCGTCGCGCAAATCTTGAATGCATTCGACGGCGACCTCAAGCATGAGCGCCAGCCGATGAAGAAGCCCGCCAAAGGCAACGAGTCCGCTGCCGCGATTCGCGAGATTCACGACACGATCATGAATAGCCTTGACGGGTTCCTCGAGGCGATTTCGATTCAGGATTTGCTTGACGCCCATGCAGACGGCGTAGCGCCCGAGCTGCTCATGGCCACTGCCCTCGAGCAGGAGGCTGCGCGCCTGCGCGAGCGTGCGTAACGAGCACTTCTGAGGCAAACTCCGCGGTGCTTCGGCCTGCGTCAAACTAAGCGCACCTTTTCCCGAGCTTAGTTTGTCAATGGGAAGGAATTGGGGCAACGTGAACATTCCGTGACGATAGCCAAATTTCTCGTTGACACCCATTACTCGGAGTGCTTAAATAAACAAGCTGTTTTGAACGCGCCCTTACCTCAGCTGGATAGAGGACCTGACTACGAATCAGGGCGTCGTAGGTTCGAATCCTACAGGGCGCGCCAGCGAGCTACCCGGCCCCGCATTCGCGGGGTCGTTTTACATTTAGGGGATATTCACATTTTGTCTTTAACGCCAGGGGGATGCGCCCCGGAAACGAGGCGCATCCCCCTGCTTCGCTCTAACTACGCTTGCCCGTAGGCGGAATTGCGATTTCGTCAGCTGCGGCACCTTCGATACCCTTGCCGCCTGTTTGCTCGGAAATCTCCTGCCCTGCCGTAGCCGCCTCGAAGGCCAGGTCGCCGGCACCCTTGGCGGAGGGCGGGTTGATCTGGAACTCGACGGAAGGAGTGAACAGGCTCACGACGGGAACTATGACGATGGACAACAGCATGGCCAGCGCACCGGCATTGATGGGCGACGCGATCCACGGCGTGCCGACGAAGCCCGAAATCATGTTGCCAGTCGTAAGGCCAACGCCCACGATGAAGCTCACCCACACCGACGCTTTCGAAACCTTGCCAGAGTACAGGCCCCACAGGAACGGACCGAGGAATGCGCCGGCCAGAGCGCCCCACGAGATGCCCATGAGCTGGGCGATAAAGGGCAAAGAACCCTGAACCTGAATGATGCCGATAGCCGCCGAAAGAGCGATGAACACGACGAGCAGCACGCGCATCCAGCTGATCTGCTGCTTCTCGCTCATGTTCTTCACCACATTGCCCTTGATCAGGTCAAGCGTCAACGTCGAGGACGACGTGAGCACGAGCGACGAAAGCGTCGACATCGAGGCCGAAAGCACCATGACGACGAGCACGCCGAGCAGGATGTCGGGAATATTGGATACGAGCGCCGGCATGATCGAGTCGTATACAATCGCGCCCGTATTGGGGTTGTACTCGATGAACTGGGCCGCAGCTGGGTTCTCGATGGCCAGGCGGCCGAAACCACCCAGGAAGTAGCTGCCACCGGCAATGATGAAGGCGAACACGGTCGAGATGATGGCGCCTTGCTTAACGGCAGGACCGCTCTTTATGGCATAGAACTTCTGGACCATCTGCGGCAAACCCCAAGTGCCAAGCGATGTGAGCACCACAACGCCGAGCAGATTGAACAGGTCGGGACCGAAGAAGCTCGTGTAGGCACCTTGCATCGCAGTATCGGGAGCTTGGATCTGCGAAAGCGAGATAACGGCTTCCGAGAATCCGCCATACCCGTTGAGCACCGCCCAGATGACGGCCACAATGCCGACGAGCATGACGCAGCCTTGGATGAAGTCGTTCATGACGGTGGCCATGTAGCCGCCCAATACGACGTATACGCAAGTCACGAGCGCCATGAAAATGATGCAGTACTCATAGGGCACGTTGATGCCGAATGCGATGACGATCAGGCGCGACAAGCCGTTGTACACGCTGGCCGTGTATGGAATGAGGAACACGAAGATGATGGCCGCGGCGGCAATGCGCAGCGCCTGGGAGTTGTAGCGTTTTCCGAAAAACTCCGGCATGGTCGTCGCCTTGAGGCGATGCGTCATCTCTCGAGCACGCGGACCAAGCACCCACCAGGCTAAAAGCGAGCCCAGTATGGCGTTACCGATACCAGCCCACGTTGCCGAAAGGCCGTAGCGGTATCCAAACTGCCCTGCATAGCCCACAAAGATTACGGCCGAGAAGTAGCTCGTGCCGTACGCGAACGCCGAAAGCCACGGGCCAACGTTGCGGCCACCGAGCACGAATCCGTCGACGCTCGAAGTAGATCGCCGGGCGTACACGCCGACGCCCACGGCAATTGCCACGAACACTATGAGTACGAGTATTTTCCAAATCATTGCGAGTCCCTTTCGAATATTTTGTCTGACCAGCTTTTCGGCCAGTTGAACATCGGCCCATAAGGTGCCAGCAAACGGCACATCGCCCCAGGACCGCAAGGCGCAATCGCCCTGCAGCCCAAGACGGCACGGAGTTGCACACGGCTCTTCTACTGATGCGGTTGTAACTCGAATAGGACGAGCGCACGCGGGCAGGACGGCGCTACGGCACTAAAAAAGCACCCGGCAAAAGATCCGTGTGCTAGCAATATCGAAAATAGTAAATGGCTGTGTAGGCGTCATTGCGACGGGACATGGGGTTTTGCGCCAAAAGGCCGGCGGCGGCATTCATACACTGCATGGCGAAAACCTCGCTCATGACCGCCCGCGCACTCGTGCCCGTGATATGTCCCTGCCTCGATTGCATATGCGACACTTTAGCACAACAAAGCGAGCGCGCAACCCGTTTAGCCCGATTGAAACAATTCGACGGAGCGTTTGGGCCCTGCCCTACCGTCCTACGCTTCGAGAGCTCGGGGTGGTGAGGCATTCGCTTGGCTTCGGCCCCGATACACCAAGCCTGGTTGGCTGTATTATTCGGAGACGCTAGTGCATCTTTAGCCATTTCCCCTTATGTGGATTTGCACGTATACTGGCCACATGGATGTTTACGATTTTGACGGTACGCTGTACCGAGGCGACTCTACAACGGACTTCTTCAAGTGGTGCGCACGGCGACATCCGCGCGTGGTTGCCACGTTGCCGCGTACGGGCGTTGCCGCCATCGGTTGCTTTGGCCTGCACACTTTGGACAAAACGCGTTTCAAAGGCGTTTTGTACCGCTTTTTGCGTTTGATACCCGACATCGAAACCGAAGTCGAGCGCTTCTGGCGCGAACACGAGCGCAACATAACGAGCCCTTGCCATCCTAAAGCCGGTGACCTCGTCATATCGGCGAGCCCGGAATTCCTATTGCGCGACGTCTGCGAGCGCCGCGGCCTTAAGCTCATGGCCTCGCCCGTCGACCCCCACACCGGAGCAACGCTCGGCCCCAACTGCTCAGGAGCGCAAAAGATCGTACGCCTGCGCGAATACTACCCGCACGCCGTAGTCGAACGCTTCTATAGCGACTCCCACAACGACGACCCCATGGCCGAACTCGCCCAGCAAGCCTTCATGGTCAACATCCCCAAAAACACCCTCCAACCCTGGCCAACCCCCACGCGCAAAAAGCGCATGTAGTAAAAGGGACAGTCCCCTTTACTACATACGCAAAAGCCGCCCCGAAGGCGCGCAGCGCAGTCGGGAGCACCTCAACCCCAGTCGAGCAGCCCCGTGAGCTCGGGGTGGTGGGTCTTGAGCGATTCTGCAGCCACTTTTCCTGTTATCCACTTAGATTAGGCGAAGCCAAGCGAAAGACCCACCACCCCGAGCTCCAGGGGCGGTGGGACGGAAAGCGCTTTTTCGTAGATTAGTCGCGCTCGTCGTAAACGCGCTTGGTCTTCTTCTCGCTACGCGGCAAGAACCCGAGCTCGACGATCTTCACAAGCGGCGTGAAGCCGATCTTGCTCTTCATGCGCAGCGCAACGGCCTTCGCGGTCTGCTGCCAATCCAGCGTACCAGGCGCCTCGATGTAGACGCGCATGGTATCGCGACCGTCCAGGTGCGAAATGCGGATCTGATACTCGCTGGACAGCTCGGGGAACTCCTTGAGAATCTCCTCGATCTGCGCGGGGAACACGTTGACGCCATGAATCTTCATCATGTCGTCGGAGCGTCCCGTAAGGGTATCGAGGCGCGGATGCTCGTTATGACCGCACGGGCATTCGCCGGGCAGGATACGCGAAAGGTCGTGCGTGCGGAAACGGATGAGCGGCGCGCCCTCCTTCTGCAAAGCCGTGAGTACGATTTCGCCCCACTCGCCATCGGGCAAGACCTCGCCCGTCTCGGGGTCGATGATCTCGAGGTACACGTAGTCGCTCCATACGTGCATACCATGACCGTATTGGCAGTTAATGCCGATGCCGGGACCGTACACCTCGGTCAGGCCGTAAATGTCGTAGTACTCCACGCCGAGCGCGTCGATGATGCGCTGGCGGATCTTCTCGCCGGAGCGTTCCGAGCCGGTGATGAGCTTCTTGAGCTTGATCTGGTCCTTAAGGCCACGCTTCTCGACTTCTTCGGCAATCAGCAGCGCGTAGCTTGCTGTCGCGGTAAAGACCGTGGTTTGCATGTCGACCATGAACTGCAACTGTTTATCGGTATTGCCGGGGCCCATGGGTACGGCCATCGCCCCGAGCCGCTCGCAACCAGCCTGGAAGCCAATGCCGGCCGTCCACAGGCCGTATCCCGGCGTGATCTGCACGCGGTCGGAAGGCGTAACGCCTGCGTACTCGTAGCAGCGGGCAAACTGGATGGCCCAGTCCTCGACGTCCTTTTTGGTGTACGGGATAATCACCGGCGTGCCCGTCGTGCCCGACGAGCTATGGATGCGCACGATCTTTTCCTGCGGCACGGCGGCCAGCCCCAACGGATACGCCTCGCGCAGGTCGGCCTTCTCGGTGAAGGGCAGCTTCTCGAAATCTGCCGGGGTCTTGATATCGCCCAGGTCGATTCCTTCGAACTTCTTCTCATAGAACGGCGAGTTTTGCTTGATGGTGGCGAGTTGCTTGCTTATTGCCTCGAATTGCTCTGGCTGCATTTGCATGGTGGTCTTCTTTCTATTCATGAGCGCACGCGTAGAACGGTTGCTGGAACTGCCTGGGAAGGAAAAGTGGAGTAGCTTCAGACCTTGGCGGGCGAAACACGAGCGCACGAAACTCGCTTCAAGCCCACGTGGGACCTGAAGCTAAAGCCATCGCCCAGCCGAAACCGCGGCGATGAAGGCGTTGTCGAATGCGACCTTCATGCCCGACATTGTAGCACGGCTTTGCTCGGGTGGACCCACAATCGGCATCTTACCTAGTACGATTTGCATTACTGTCCGCCCTACAGTAGCCCTGTTCAGGAAGGCGATGGGGTCGTGAGCGATTCTGCAGGGTTCGAGCGCCCGGAAAACGAGCCGGTGGCTCGTTTTCAGCGAGAACGGGCAAGCTTCAGCTTGCCCCCGTGCATACTTCCAAAACTATTCTCTGAACAGGGCGGACGGGCGAGGAGCCGATATGATCAGTAACCAATTTGCACCAATACGACAGGCTCAATGCCATGAATTCTCTAACGTTATTTGCTACGACGCCTCGACTGCGATATCGACGGCACGGAGGTTGAGCTCGACGAAAGCGGGCTTGACGCACACGCGAATCGCATCGCGCAAATCGTCGATGCTCAGCGGCAGCCGCTGCGTATTGATCGCGCTGGCCAGGAGCACGGTGTTGAGCGCCTTGCGGTTGCCCAAACGCTCCAGAAGCATTTGGTCGTCAACGACGACGAGCTGGTCAGGCGCTTGGACGAACGATTTCTCGAGCTCAGCGAGGACGCGTTCTGCACGATACGGGTCCTTCGACAGCGCGGCCGTCACCGGCTGCACGGCCGTCTTCGCCGTGACGAGTATGCCCGAAGGCGAAAGGAACGGCACCATGCGCGCACCCTCGGCCGGTTCGAACGCGATGATGACATCGGCGCTGCCGCGGGCGATGAGGGGCGCGTACACCTGCTCGCCGTCGTTGCCCATGCGCACGTGCGAGACAACCGAGCCGCCGCGTTGCGCCATGCCGATGGTCTCGGCCGTGCGAACGTGCCAGCCTTTCTCTTGCGCAGCCTGCGCCAGAACCTTTGCGGCCAAGACGGTGCCCTGCCCGCCTACGCCTGTAAGCATGACGTTAAGCATCTTGACCCTCCTGCTCATCGGTCATTTCGTCAACTTCTTCTTCGGAAGACCCGTTGGAGCCCCAACCGTCATCGCCATGCGCCTCAAGCGCGGGCTCTTCGACCTTTTCGTCGGCATCCTCGGCGTTTTCGGCTGCGGAATCGTCGATTGCAATCGGCTCCATCCTAACCGTTAGAGCCGCTTCGTCTACGGGCTCGTCTATGACCACGGGCTCCATCCGCACCGTGAGGGCCGCCTCGTCGACCGCCCATTCGTCATCATCGGAATCGTCAAATGATGCGGGAGCGCTCTCGGCAGCATCTTCAGCACCATCGTTCTCGTCCGCAGCAACGTCGCTTTCGCCCGCAACGACGGCGTCACTCGCGTCACCGCCATCTTCGACGTCAACCTGGTCGGCGTTGCCCTCGTCTTCGTAATCGCTTTCCGCCGTATCGCTTTCATCGGCGGCGCCCCCGTCATAGCCTGAGCGCGCACCCTCCACAACGTCCTCGGCTTCACCTTCGCCCGCGACGCTCAGCTCGCCATCGGCTTCGCCTTCGTTTTCGCTTTCGACGTCATCCGCGTCGGCCATAGGCGCGATATCGATTTCGCCAGTATCTTCATCGAAAGCGCTCGCGATCTTGCTTCCTCCGCGGTAGAGCTCGCCCGTCACGTCGGCGCCCACCACGCCGACCTCGACTGCCTCGCCCTCCTCGACGGGCTCGACGATCTGGTACACCGCGTCCTCGTCGCCGCGAAATCCCACATCGGGCAAAGGGAATGTTATGGCCTTGAACGGGCACACCTGAACGCACAGGTCGCAACCGTTGCACAGCGACGGGTCGATAAACGCCTGCCCTCTATCACCGCTGCGCGGTCCGTTACGCCGCGGGTCGAATCCGATGCCCGGGCAACCGATTTCGGTGATGCACTTCTTGCAGCCCGTGCACACTTCCGCGTCAATCGAAACAGGCTCGTCGGGCTTGATGAGCTGGATGCACGGTGATTCGAAAATGACGGCCGACGGCCCCTCGTAGGCGATGGCCGCCTTGGCGGCGATGATGGATGCGTCTTTGTCCAGCGGGTTTGCGTGGTACACATGCGTGAACCCGTTGGCAACCAGGACGGCCTCGATGCTCAAGGGCTCGTTTTGCCCGCCCATGAGCGTGTAGCCCGTACCTGGATGCGGCTGGCTTCCGGTCATGGCCGTCGTCGCGTTGTCGAGCACCATGACGGTTATATCGTGCCCGTTGTAAGCCGCATTGGCCAAGCCCGTCATGCCGCTGGCGAAAAACGTGGAGTCGCCGATATAGGCAATAGCCTTCTTGTCAGGGTCGGCAATCGAAAACCCTTGCGCCATGGTGACGCCGGCGCCCATGCACAAGCACGTGTCCACGGCGTCGAGGGGCTGCGCGTTGCCGAGCGTGTAGCAGCCGATGTCGCCGCACATGACGGCCGGCGTCTTGTGCAGCGCCTGCTTGATTGCATAGAACGACCCCCTGTGCGGGCACCCCGGGCACAGCACAGGCGGCCGAACGGGAAGCTCGTCGGCAGCGTCGTAAACCACGGGCGCGGCCGCATCGCCCTGCCCGGATTCAAGGCTGCGCAGCCGCAAACGCCCCGCAAGTCCCAGGAACTTCTGGATGCGGGCCGCTATGTCGTCCACGTCGTTCTCGCCGCGGTCGCGCGCCTCCCCCGTAAGCTTGCCGTGAACGGTAAACGACGCATGCGTGCGACCGGCATAGCGCGCAAGCTCGTCTTCCAAGACGTAATCGAGCTCCTCGATTACCAAGATGTCGGTCAAGCCTTCGGCAAAACGCCCGATGGCCTCGGTTGGGAACGGATACGGCGTGCCGACCTGCATGAAACGGCAGGGCGGAAACTCAATTCCCGCGTTCTTGGCCCGCTGCTCGACTATACGCAGCGCTTCGAGGGCGTAAGCCGAGCTTACGCCGCCCGCCACGATGCCGAATGCCGCTCCACCAGCGGTTTTTTCGGGATACTGCCTGACCTCGTTAAAGTCGCAATACGGTTTTTCGGAGGAAAACGCCTGGGAAATGGCCCCGAGTCGCTCATTTATCTCGCCATGCGCTTGGAACGCGCGGCGAGGGAAAATGACCCATTTCGACACGTCTCGCTCGAAACCGCCTTCGGGCACTTCGCGCGCGAACGTCTCGTCCTGCACGTCGAAGAAAGCCGAAGCGTGGTCGACGCGGGTCGTCGGACGCACGATGACGGGCGTATGATAGCGCTCGGAAAGCTCAAAGGCCGCCTGGATCATCTCGAACGCCTGCTCGGGCGTTGCGGGGTCGAGCACGGGCACCTTGGCGAACGCGGCAAAACGGCGCGTATCCTGTTCGGTCTGCGACGAGATGGGACCCGGATCGTCCGCGACGACGAGCACGAGCCCGCCGCGCACGCTCACGTAATTAAGGCTCATCAGCGCATCGCTCGCAACATTCAGGCCCATCTGCTTGCAGGTGAACAGGCCGCGAGCACCCGCAAGCGAGGCGCCGAACAGCAGCTCGAGCGCCACTTTCTCGTTCGTGGACCATTCGACATGCACGCCATGGGCGCTTCCCGCCGCGTACAGCTTCGCAACCGTCTCGACGATCTCGGACGATGGGGTGCCCGGATACCCGGCGACCACGCGTACGCCCGCTTCCAAAGCGGCATGCGCCATGGCCTCATTCCCCATCAGCAGCTTCTTCGTCATGGCCCCGCCCTCCTCGTTTTCTATTCGCTGTTCGTGACGATTATATCCTTGGGATGCGATAACGAGCAGATTGCAGCAGTTTAATTTGGTGAAAACCTC
>CAMPAJ010000035.1 GCA_946631805.1 uncultured Eggerthellaceae bacterium | reverse complement strand
CGCGAGGACATCGCGCCCGGCATGGCGCACATGTGGTACAGCTTCAAGGAGCGCGAGTACGAGGGCACCGATTGCCCGCAAACGCTGGCAACGCCGCTCAACACCGAGGAAGGCATGGACACGCTGACCGCAGTCGTGACGTACGGCTCGCATATGCGCGACGTGGTCGACAACATCCCGCACGCCGTGTGCAACGTCGTGGAGAAGAACAAGGCCGAGGTCTTCTGGGATTCCCTGTGCGAAGTGAGGAAGGTGGAAGCATAATGGCAAACTCGACCCTCGTGAACATCAACCGCTGCGTCGGCTGCTGGACCTGCAGCATGGCCTGCAAGAAAGCCTACGGCTTGGACGTAGACGACTACCGCATGTACGTGCGCACCATCGGCGGCGGGCAAATCGATACGCCGGGCGGCAAATGGCCCAACCTGTACATGAAGTGGATGCCGGTGTATCACACCGACTGTCTCGCCTGCTCGGGCAATGCGCGCACGGGCGACCAGCCCTTCTGCGTATACAACTGCACGACCGAAGCGCTGACGTACGGCGATTTGGACGACCCCGAAAGCGCCATCAGCAAGAGGATGGAAGAACTGCGCCAGCAGGACTTCCGCATCTACCAGCTGCACCCGTGGGAGAAGACCCGCGCCGGCGTGTGGTACGCCGAGAAAGACATTTAACGGGCTACCGCTCAAAATGTGTATTTGGGGTCTGACCCCAAATACACATCCTGCGGCACCCACCTACGATCGCGAACGCGCATCGAGAGTTGACCTCGATGCGCGTTCTTTCATTTCATTCGCCTCCACGTTTTCCCATCCCACCGCTCCGGGCGAGGGAGGCGGGGTAGTTCGCTTGGCTTCGCCTAATCTAAGTGTATTACAGGAAATGTGGCTGCAGAATCGCTCACCACCCCGCCTCCCTCGCCCGGAGCTTCGTCTACCAGGTTGCTAAATGAGTCACGAAATACGTTCTCCCGACTCATTTAGCGCACCTCGCTATACCTTGCTCAGCCGAGCCTACCCTGCCCGCTCATCCCGAGCAAGAAGTGAATAGAGGATGCGATGCAGCCCATGTGCTGGAAGAGCGTCCAAAGCGTTTTCCTGCATGCATTTGCGTGTTCCAACGTGTTTTGCGGCACACGTCGCCGTTATCCTCTTCGGCACATGTGCAACTTTGCCCAAGGGATTGGTAATCCTACCGTTTATACTGGATTTCGTCAGCTTTTCACGATGGAGGGGGCCTCGTGCAAATCGATACGTTGCGGTATTTCGTGGAACTAGCGCGCGTCGGGTCGTTCTACGGAGCGGCCAAGAACGTGTTCATTTCCCAACAGGGATTGAACAAAGCCATAAGCTCGCTCGAGTCGGAGCTCGGCGTGAAGCTCGTGGAGCGAGAAAGCCGCGGCGTAAGGCTCACGGGATCGGGCGAGGTGCTACTCGAGCACGCAAAAGTCCTGTTAGCGGAATACAGCGACACCCTCAAGGACCTGTATGCGCATCATGCCACATCAAGCCATGATGACATGCGGCTCATTATTCACATGACTTACTACCCCTCGCAGATTTCGGAGCCGTTTGTGCGACAGATGAAAACCCTCGAATCCATCAATTTGGTCGAGGAGCCGTTCCAGCAGGTCATCGAAGGAGCGCAGCAATCCGACGGCAGCGAGCTGTACCTGTGCGACATCTATGGGGCAACCGAGCGGCTCGCCAAGTACCCGGATTTGATATTCGAGCCCATGATCGCCACACGCGCTGGCGTTGTCTGGAGCAAGGAGTCGCCGCTCAAGGTGCGGGGCGCCATCCACCGCGAGCAGCTCGCTGACGTGCCGCTTTCCATCGATTCCCATCGCGAAATGCGCCGGTTGGCCGAATACGTCATGCAGGATTACCCGCTGAACAACATTCAAATGGGCATGGCCAACCCCAAAGGGCGCATCGAGCTCGCATCGCTTTCGGGCGGCCTCACGCTGTTGTACGACTCGTTCGGGTTCTCGCTCATTCAAGCAAATCCCCAGCTCGCAAACAAGGCACTTCGCTTCACGCCGTTCTCGACGCCGCGCTCCATCACGCTTGTGGGTTTTGTCTACAGCAAAAGGGCGCGCCCCAATGTGCGCGCCCGCCACATCATCGAAGTCCTGCGTTACCACCTGCAGACCAAGTACGCCGACTACATGGCGAAATATCCTATCGAGTAGCGACCGGGGAATTGCATCGAAAATGAGCGCCCTGACGTTCTTGGTAGTTACAGCTCAGTCCCCAGCGGCCCTATTAGGAGGACGATGGGACCATGGCGATTCTGCAGACGCCGTTCTTGTAATACGCATCAATTAGCCGAAGCCAAATGAACGGCCCCATCGCCCTTCTGAACAAGACGGATGTTGAGAGGCCGACGTGAACTGTAATGAGCGCCAAAAACGGCCTGGCACCCATTCTAGACGAACGCAATCCCAATGCCCGCAAGCGGCCCCAAACGGTACACGAGCAGAAGCGCCGTGGCGGCAATTCCCAAAACCATGGCAGCGGTATTAGCGACGCCCTTGGCGCTGCACAGACCCAAGCTCACCTTAGCCTTCGCCGGCCAGATCAGGCGAATGCCTTGCTTGTTCGTAACATCCAAAACCAAATGCGACGCATATCCCAAGGCGAAATACGGCATCACCGGCTCGCAGATCAGCCAGGCGGCAGCGCAAAATGCAGCCATCGCAACAAGGGAATGGGTAAACGACCGATGATTCGTATGGGCACCAATAGCCACAAGCGCCACAAGAAGTCCCACACCCACGACTAGCCTCATACCGATATGTTCAAGCAGGTAATCGCAAAGTCCCGCGCTTACATAGCGATCGATAGCCAGGCACGCAAGCGTCAAGCCAACGACGATAAGCCTCCCGATGAGCGCATCTTTATGAGCTCGGCTCGGCGTGATGTCGCAGTCGGCCACTATGCCGCCCGCACATCCACCCATGACGGCGGCAATGCACGACTCCACAGACCCCGCCTGCGCAAACGCCAACCCCACCGCCGCACCAACCGCTATGTGTGCCTTACTCATCATGGCACAGCATTATCGCACGACCGTCCCGTTTCCGCGCATTCCGCGCCAGATGACGTTGGGACAGCCCCCAATGTCCTTTCCCATAAAGCTATCTAGGCGACGACGAAAGATGCTGTCCCCGATTTAAAGACCCCAAATCATCTGGCGGGCGATATGCGTTGTGATAGCCGCAGGCCCCGTGCCGCGATCGCCTACGCGTAGAACTCCCGCCAATCATCGAGCCGCAGCAGCCCCATTCTGCCGCCGAAGACGCATCCGCAATCGATGTCGTGCTTGCGGCCCCAGTGCATCATGCGGGCATCGGCGCCGGCAGCGCGCACCTCCTCAGGGCAGCCGGGCAATTCGGGCTCGCGACACAGCGCAACGGTGGGCATGTGGCCCGACACCACGTCGAACGGCGGCTGCTCGGACGCGCCGTACCATTCGACGCCGATTCACATGAGGTCTTCCGCCGACTGGATCAGCCACTCCCCCGCTTCCGCTTCCGGCTCGGCGGGGCGAATGCCGGCATGACAGAGCAAGACGAGCCGTCCACTGAGGCGCAGCGTCACAGCCTTTGGCGCGCGCTCGACGATGCGCTGGAACGCGTCGACAGTCGACGATTCGAGCTCCTTTAGCTGCTGCACGGTAGCCGCTCCCCCGTTTAGCTCCCATGATGGCCGCGTGACCTCGTCGAATACGAAGCGGGACCACGCGCCCGAAAACGCCCAGCTGGCCATTTCCTCGTGGTTGCCCATGATGAAATGAACGGGAGACCCCTGCGCATTCGCCTCGTTTTCCACGAGCCATCGGGCGCAAAGGTCGATTTGCGGCCCTCGGTCGATGAGGTCGCCGAGCACGTAGAGCTGGTCGCGCGAATAATCGAACCGCGCGCTGTCGAGCACGGCCATGAGCTGGTCGTAGCAACCGTGAATATCGGAAACGGCGTATACAGGCACATGTCCTCCCAATGACAGGTTCGGGCTCAGGCTCAAGCCCACATGGCTGTGGTTGCACATATCGTACAGCAAGACGCGATGAGCACGCGTGAACGGGGGACGGAGGAATGTTCACGCGGCAGGTCTTCGGGCAAGTTTGAGGTTGTTCGCATGAACATTCCTCCGTCCCCCGTTCACGCGCCCCATGGCGGCATCTCGAAGAAGCGGAAGCCGCGCTCTCGCAGCCAGTCGCGCGAGGACCCTCGAGCGTAAACAGGACGCGCGCTAAGGCAGGGGCCGGGCGCGGTTCGGCCCCAGCCGCAACAATTCAAGGGAGCGCCTCGCGCATAATCGAAGCTTTTTCGCATATGATGACCTTGACGATTTGCGGGACGACGAAAGGGCCTCCATGAGCGACCAAGCACAAAACCCTCGCGACAAAGAGGCGATGATTGCCTGTGCCACGCTGCGTACCGAAATCGAGCACGCCATGCGCGAACACGGCATTGAGCGCCGTGTCATCTGGCTCGAGCACCTCCTGCACAACGTCCCGACGAACCTCACGGCCGCCCTGCAAGAAGCGCTTGACGGCATGAGCGATGTCGACCGCGTATTGCTTGGGTACGGCAACTGCGGAAACGCCATACAAGGATTGCGCGTCGGCGATTTCGAGCTCATCATTCCGCGGATCGACGACTGCATTTCGCTCATGCTCGGGTCGCAGCGCTACCGCGAGCGCTTTTCGCAGAAGAATCACGCGTTCTACCTCACGAACGGCTGGGTTGACGGGGACCACACCATCACGAGCGAATACGAGGAACTGCGCGAGAACTACGGCGAGGAGGAAGCCGACGAGGTCACGGCCATGATTTACGCCCACTACGACACGATGGCCTACCTCGATACCGGGCTGTACGACGTCGGCGCGCTCATGCGCGACACCCGTCATCTGTGCGAAATCATCGAAGTCGACCAGGTTGTCGAACCCGCCACGCTCTCGTACGTCGAGAGGCTCGTATGCGGTCCCTGGCCTGATGAGCTGTTCGTGCGCGTCGGGCCTGGCGAAACGGTGCCCGCCGCCCCGTTCCTGACCCCGGGATCAACGAGGGCGGGCGACTAGACGCTACCCCTAGCTGCACAGGGGGCCGTAACAAAAGGCTGTCTGCAAGCCGATGGCGCAAGCGCGTGAAACACGGCACCTGCGCTGCCGAGAGGCTCCGGCAGCGCAGGTGTAATCCATTCCGCGAAAGAAATGGCCAGCGAATTACTCCGAACGCTTGTATCGTCCCTGGTAGGCCTTTTGTTGCAGCCCCTTTCTAACGAAATTGCACGATTAATTGCTAGAACTTCTTCGCCAACTCCGCCGCACGGGCGCAGCCATCGGTGTTCGCGATCTCGCCCACGTTGTTCACGCCAGGCACCAGAACGTTACCGACCATATCCCATCCCATAAGCGCGCCGCCGCGCTCGAAGGGGCCAACGGCATGGTCGAACACGGTCATGTCGTCTTCTTCGCAGCACGAAATAATCGCGACTTTCTTACCCTTGCAGCTCTTGCCGCCCACGGCGAACGAGAACACGTTGTCCAGAATGCACTTCGTCTGGCCGGGCATCGTATACCAGTAAATCGGGAACGAGAACACCCAGCCGTCGGCCTCGAGCAGGTCATCGGCAATCGTGTTGAAGTCATCGTCATGCGTGCAGGCCTTGCCCGACTTGTAGCACGTCATGCAACCATGGCAACCGTTCAGGTTCATCTTCGTGGCGTTGCATTCCACGATCTCGTGTCCAAGTTCCTTCGCGGCCTCGATGAACGCATCGGCCATCGAATTGCTGTTGCCGCCCTTGCGCGCGCTACCTTTAATCACAACAATCTTGCTCATCGGTTTCCTCTCTCTCGGATTGACACCCTACCATTGTACGCTCCGATTCGTCGACCAGCAGGACCAGTTGCGCATTCCACAGCGGGGCGATCTTGCAAACTGTAAGCGCCTGGCAGCGCCCGAACGCCCCTCCATCAAATCATCGTTGGGGACATACATTTCATATGAGATGTATGTCCCCAACGATGACGTACAATAGTCAGCGAGAGAAGCTTATCGCGGGAAACCTTGCCGGGATTGCCGCCAAATCAGTCCCAATTACAGAAAGCAACGCCAGATGACACGCTATTTCGAGTACGGCGACGAGGCCGTCGAGTACCTCAAGTCGAAAGACGCCAAGCTTGCTCACGCCATCGATGCGGTAGGTCACGTCTATCGCGAGATGGAGGAAGGGGACCTGTTCTCATCGGTCGTGCACCACATCGTTGGCCAGCAGATATCGACCGCTGCAATGCAAACCGTATGGGCGCGCATGTGCAATCTGCTCGGCGAGGTCACACCCGAAGCGGTGAACGCCGCAAGCGTCGACGAGCTGCAGGCGTGCGGCATGACGTTCAAGAAGGTCGAATACATCAAGAACTTCGCCCAACAGGTCGAATCGGACGCATTCGACCTCGCCGCCGTCGAGCACATGAGCGATGCAGAAGCCATAAAGGCGCTCAGCTCGCTTCCAGGCATCGGCACGTGGACCGCCGAAATGCTGCTGCTGTTCCACATGGGCAGGCCTGATGTGCTGAGCTTCGGCGACCTGGGCATCCACCGCGGCATGCGCATGGTCTACCACCACCGCAAGGTAACGCGCGAACTGTTCGAGAAATACCGCCGCCGCTTCAGCCCTTATGGCAGCGTGGCCAGCCTGTACTTTTGGGCCATCTCGCACATGGACGTGCCCGGCTACGACCGCGACTATGCGCCAAAGCCTAAAGCGAGGGCAAAGAAGGCAAAAACAAGCGATTGATTACCATTTGATTTTTAGTTCCTCTCGTTTTTCTTACGGCCTCATTCACCCTTTGAACAGGCTTAATTAAATGTAAATAGCAATTATCCCACCCACACATGCCTCGAAAGTCATATCCCAACGCGTGGGAGGCGGTATACAATGGCGGCAACGTATCCTTCGAGGGAACGGAGTCATCATGAGCATCGTTTCGGCCATTGCCGTACCGCATCCGCCGCTCATCGTGCCAGCCGTCGGGCGCGGTCAGGAAGAACGCATTCGCGCCACCATCGACGCCTACCATGAAGCAGCGCGCAGCGTTGTAGCGTCGCAACCCGACTGCCTCGTCGTGACTTCACCCCACGCGCTCATGTACCGTGACGGGTTCCACGTGACCACCGAGGCCCAGCTCTTCGGAAGCATGGCGCGTTTCAACGCATTCCGCGAAGGCATGGTAGCTCCCTGCGACGTCGAGCTGGCGCAGGAAATCGTGCGCCGGGCGAACGACGCCGGCATCCCCACCGCGGGAAGCGAAGACCACCGGGACGACATGGACCACGGGACATACGTACCGCTGTATTTCATCCGCGAAGCGTATAACGACATCGCCCCCGCAAGCAGCGAAGACCTTTCGATTCCCGTCGTGCGCGTCGGGCTATCGGGCCTCTCTCCCGAAACGCACAGGCGGCTCGGGCGCGTCATCGCCGAAGCGGCCGAAGCCCTGGGGCGTCGCGTCGGTTTCGTGGCGAGCGGCGATTTATCGCACAAGCTGCTCGAAGAGGGGCCGTACGGCTTCGCGCCCGAGGGACCTGTCTTCGATGAGCGGATTGGCGAAATATTCGAATCGGGCGACTTGGAAGGGCTGTTCGAATTCGACGAGGAATTCTGCGACGCAGCTGCCGAATGCGGGCTTCGCTCGTTCCAAATCATGACCGGCGCACTCGACGGGCTCGACGCTAACGTGCGGCTGCTGTCGAACGAGGGACCGTTCGGCGTAGGTTACGCGGTTGCAATCATCGACGTGAACGGCAAGGCAGACGCTTCGGCAAGCCAAGCCGCAACGCAAGATCGGAGCGGAATCGGGACGGCGGACAGCGTAACCGCAACCGCTTCCGAAACTCATACAAGCGCAGAAGAAGGCCTTCTGGAAATCGACCCGTGCATCAGATTGGCGCGCCTTTCCGTCGAGACGTACGTGAAGACGGGCCGCCCCGCGACGCTCCCCTCCGACGTACCGGTTGAACTGCTTAAACAGCAGGCAGGAGCATTCGTGTCGCTGCACGAGCACGGCGAGTTGCGCGGATGCATCGGAACCATAGCGGCAACGGAATCGTGCGTAGCGGAGGAAATCCTGGCCAACGGCATAAGCGCCTGCAGCCGCGATCCGCGTTTTGATCCCGTGCGTCCCGAAGAGCTCGATTACCTCGAATACTCGGTCGACGTGCTCGGCGACGCCGAGCCCATCTCGTCCCCAGACGAGCTCGACGTCAAACGCTATGGCGTCATCGTGACGAAAGGCTCGAGGCGCGGGTTGCTCCTTCCCAACCTCGACGGCGTTGACACCGTGGCCTACCAGCTCGAAATCGCCAAACGCAAAGCGGGAATCTATCCAGGCGACGATGACGTGCAACTCGAACGCTTCGAAGTCGTGCGACACACCCGTGGCGGCGAACCCCGCGTGAGCTCGTAAGATCATGGCGGCGATATGCACAGCCTGCCCGCATGCGTGCCGCTTGGAAAGCGACCATCTGGGACGCTGCCAATCTCGACGGGCGGATAATAGGAATGAAAGCCCAGATGAGCCTGCGAACGCGACGGGCGGCACCATTCCGGAAGGCTACGGCCGCATCACCTCTTTGGCGCTCGATCCAATTGAAAAGAAGCCCCTTGCGCGCTTCCGGCCGGGCACGACGGTTCTTTCGCTCGGCAGCTACGGCTGCAACATGGACTGCCCGTTCTGCCAGAACGCCTCGATTGCGCACGCCTCGGCCGACGACGTGGAGTGGCGCGTCATGCAGCCCGCAGAAGTGGTTGACCTTGCCGCGAGCCTTGAAGACCAGCGCTGCATCGGCATCGCCTACACCTACAACGAACCGCTGGTGAATTGGGAATTCCTGCGCGATACGGGCGAACTCGCCCACAAGGTCGAGCTTGCAAACGTCATCGTCTCGAACGGCATGGCCACAGCGCGCACGCTCGACGCAATCGCCCCGCTCGTAGACGCCGCCAACATCGACCTGAAATGCTTCACCGAAGAAGGCTATGACCACCTCGGGGGCAACCTGCGCGCCGTACAGCACACCATCGAGCACCTGGCCTCGCTACCTACCTGCCATCTGGAGGTAACCACGCTCGTCGTGCCGGGGCTTTCAGACGACGAAGCGCAGATTGACGCCATGGCCCGCTGGCTCGCCTCGCTGGATTGCTCCATCCCCTACCACCTGACGCGTTTCTTCCCCCGCCACCGCATGTCCGACGGGCAGCCCACGCCCATACGCACGCTCTACCGCCTGGCTGATGTGGCCTCCCGCCACCTCGACGACGTGCTGCTCGGCAACGTTTAGCCAAGTGAAGGGCCCGCAACCAGCTCAGCGGGGCCTAGGCGCACAGCGGAGAGCCTTGCGCGTACCGCATCGGAGCCTCGTTTGCAGCCCCGGAAACAATGCACTACGCATTAAAGGGGACAGTCCCCTTTAATGCATCAAGTGGCATCCCGCATCGCAGCCGTCGCGAAAAGCAAAAGCCCTGCGGGAAACGCTTTTCCCGCAGGGCTGCTTCAGCTCTTACCGCCAAGCTCGCTCGCAAGCAGCTTCTCATCTCGTGTAGTAAAGGGGACTGTCCCCTTTACTACACGCCGCCCGGAGTGGCTTTATGGCAGATGCTAGAGAATCTCGCGATCGGGGCTTGCGTAGATGACGCCGTCCTTGCCGTGCTCCCACTCGGGAAGCTGGTAGATGCGGGCGCCGCGTGCGCGGGCGGCTTCGATTTTCTCGGCCGCGTCGGCACCGTAGGCAAGCGCCTTGTTGGGGCAGTTCTTCACGCAATACGGTTGCTCCCCCGCCTCGGTACGCGGCTTGCACTTGATGCAGTGATGCGTGTAATACGGCATCCACGACATGCGCAGGTCGGGCCACACGCCCGAGGGGCGATCGATGCCCTCGCCGCTGCCGAGCGTGCGCACGTTCACGAAATACCGCCCGTCGGGCAGGCCGTTTCCCGTCATGCACGACAGCGAGCACGTCCAGCACCCCGTGCAGCGCAGCAAGTCGACGAAGATAACGTCGTCGGGGATTTCGGTATTGGCAGGCGAATGCGCCCAGATATTGTTCTTCGGGTCCCTCTTTGCCATCGGGCCCTTCATGGCTTTCTCGCTCATTTAACACTCCTTTGATCATCGGCAAAACGCAACATCGGATGAACAGCAAATTCGTCTTGGAGCTACTACGACGGGCATCAGACGAAGGCGAACAGCTGCCGCACATGGGGACTGCATCACCTTCTGCCAGCCGCTTTTGCCGTTTTCTTGCGATTCTGAGAGCAAATAACTCGTTTCCGCTGGTTTGCTCTCGTCGGCTCCTTGCACATGTGTATTTGGGGTCTGACCCAAAATACACATTAGAGCTTGCGGATGTCGCACGCACAGTCCCAAATTGTGTCCCAGGCACCGGCCATGGCCGAGTACGAGGTGCCGCCGAGGATGTAGCCCACGGCGCCATCTTCCTGCGTGCACTGGTACCAGTATTGGGCCGCCGCGTCGAGCGTGTCGTTGTCGCCCAAGGGAACGAGCAGCTCGGAATACATGCCCGACTCCTCACCCTCATGCTGCTCGAACTGGCGCTTGCGCCAACCGAACCACACCTGCACCGTTCCGGGTGGGA
>CAMPAJ010000034.1 GCA_946631805.1 uncultured Eggerthellaceae bacterium | reverse complement strand
GCGGTGTTCCTGCTGCTGGTGGACGATGTGGCCCGCATGCTGTATTCGGTCGAGATCCCCATCGGTTTGCTCACGTCCATCTTGGGCGTCCCGTTCTTCATATTCATATACCGCAGGAACATGAGGGGCTGGTAGCTATGGTGGATTGCGCAATCAAGCAGCAGGCAAGCGGCTGCGAAGGGGGCTTGCCATGCTAGAGGTCAAAGACCTGCGAGCCGGTTACGGCAACAAGGAAATCGTTCACGGCGTGAGCTTCGATATACCACGCGGCCAGTTCGTATGCGTAATTGGCGCTAACGGCTGCGGCAAGTCGACGGTGCTCAAGAATCTGCTCGGGCTCATAAAGCCCTTCGGCGGAACGGTGCGCATCGACGGCAAGGACCTTTCGAGCATGGATGAGCGCGAGCGTGCCCAGCATTTCGCCTACATTCCCCAGGCGCATACGCCGCCGTTCCCGTTTAAGGTGTCGGACGTGGTCATATTGGGGCGCACGCCGTACTTGACGGGCATAGCGACTGGCGCGAGCAAGAAAGATCAGCTCATCGCCTACAGGGCCATGCAGCAGCTTTCCATCGAGCATTTGGCCGATGCCACGTATACCGAGCTCTCGGGCGGGCAACAGCAGCTCGTGCTCATCGCCCGCGCATTGGCCCAGCAACCCGATTTGCTCGTCATGGACGAGCCTACGGCGAGCTTGGATTTTGGCAATCAGCAGCTCGTGCTTTCGTGTGTGTACCGACTTTCGCGGTTGGGGATGTCGGTGCTCATGGTCACGCACGACCCGGATCACGCGCTGTTCTGCAGCGACCGGGTCATCATGATGGAGGCGGGTCAGATCATCGGCGATGGGACGCCGCAGGAAATCATCACGACCGAGAACCTCCGTCGCATCTACGCCACCGAATCGTACGTGACGGACGTGACCGTGGCGTCTGGCGAGACGTTGCGCGTGTGCATTCCGGTCATACGGGCGCAGGCAGATGAAGAATCGCCTGCTAGCCCCAAGCAAGTGGAAAAAAGCGCAGATGGTTTAAGCGGTGCTGCTGGAGGGGAAGGCCGATAGGCGAGCGCTTCGATTGCGTCGTTGCGTATCGCCGTCCGGCGAATAGGGAGGAAGACATGGTGCAGAACTCGAAAACGTATACGCGCCGGACGTTTATGCGCGCGTGCGCGGGCGGGCTGCTCGTCACGTTCGTCGGCGGGGCCGCTGCAAGCGGGCTTACCGGCTGCAGCAGCGTGCAGCAGGCAGCTGATGCAACTATCTTGCACAAGCGCACTGTCGTCGACGATGCGGGCCGCGAAATCGAGATTCCCACTCCTGACCAGATCAAGAGCGTGTTCTTCACGTCCGCGCTTGCCCAGGTTTACATCACGTGCCTCTGCCCCGACCTGCTTGGCGGGACGGCTGCCAAGTTCGACGAGAACCAGCTCAAGTACTTGCCCGAGAATTCGAAGGACCTCAAGTACCTGGGCACGCTTCACAACAACGGCGAAATCGACCGCGAGACGCTGCTCAAGGAGGACATCGACATCATGTTCTCCATCAGCGGCATCCAGCTCACCCAGCAAAACATCTCCGAAGCGATTGATTTGCAGAATCAGACGAAACGGCCGTGCCTGCTCGTCGACGGCTCGTTCGACAAGATTCCCGATGCGTTCAGGTTCTTGGGCGATTGCCTGGGGCGTGAGGAACGCGCCGAGGAACTCGCGACGTTTTGCGGCGAGTTCTATGAGCGCGTGCACAAGGTCGTGCAGACCATTCCGCAGGAGGAGCGCATCAGCGTCTACTATGCGGAGGGTCCCGAAGGTTTGCAGACCGAGCCCGAAACCTCCCAGCATATGCTCGGATTCTTGGAAGGCGGTGCGCTGTGCGCCGCCAAGTGCGAGGAGACGTATGGCGGCGGCATGACCGACGTGTCGCTCGAGCAGGTGCTCAAGTGGGATCCCGAGGTCATCATCTCGTGGGACGTCGATACGCGCGGCGGCGCTTTCGACGACATCAGAACGAACAAGAACTGGTCGACGATTAAGGCCGTTAAGAACGACCGCGTATACGCGATGCCCAACGAGCCGTGGGCGTGGTGCGATCGCCCACCTGGAGTCAACCGCCTCATCGGCATCCACTGGGTCGCGAACCTGCTGTATCCGCAGTACTACGACGTCGACATGGTGGACGTGACCGAGGAGTACTTCAAGAACATGTTCGGTATCGACGTCGACCGCGACGAGGTAATCAAGATGCTCGGCAATTCCTACACGGGCAAGAAGGCGTAAGCTTGATGAAGGTCGTGCGTTCACATATGGTCTCGGTGCTCGCCAGGTTGTTCTTGGCGCTCGTGCTCGCGTTGGGCTTTGTGCCCATGGGCGCGGTGCAGGCCGCCAATCAGGCGTGGGCGGCCGAGCCCATGGAGGCCGACGGGGAGGGCCAAGATGACGAGCAAGCGCGGCTCGAGGAAGAGCAGCGCCAGGCCGAGGAGGAAGCTCGCAGAGCCGCAGAAGAAGCGGCTCGTGCCGAAGAGGAAGCGCGTCAGGCCGAAGAGCAGCGCCAGCGCGAAGAAGAGGAGCAGCGCCAGGCCGAGGAAGCTCAGCAGAAGGCGCTCGCCGACCAGGCGGCAGCTGATTCCGTCATAGCGCTTATAGACGCCCTTCCTTCCGCGATGAGCGCCGTCGGCGCCGACGAGGCAGCTGCCACCAATGCGGTCAACGCATTCAATGCGCTGACGCAGGACCAGCGGCATCTCGTCCCGGTCGACCGGATCGACAAGCTCAACGCCGTCGTCGCCGCGGTTGCCGCGGCCATCGAGGCGGAGGCGCAGAAGCAGAACCAGGGCACCGATCCTGGCGAAGACGAAACTGGCCCCCAAACGGAAAAATACTACGTGAAGACGCTCCTGCTCAAGTGGGACAAACCCGACGATCAGGGAGTTACCCATTACGTGGGCGACAGCCCGATTGTGGAGCGTGCCTACCAGACCATCAACATCACTTCGTTTGGCGAGGCTGTTCAGCTACGGGGCTTCTATTTGTCGACCGATGGGACGGGCAATGCCTATCAAACGGCTGACAGTTCAACGGCCATTGGTGCCTTCGAGCTTAATTGGCGCTCGAGCGATGATTCCGTGGCAACGGTAACGCCCGATGGTCTTGTTCGTCCGCAGGGGAAGAACGGACAGGCGACCATAACGGTTTCGGTTGCCGATCCCAACGTGTACCAAGGAGAAACGCCCGTTGCAACGGTAACGATTCTTTTCGATGGCCAAGAAGGCAAGTACGTGAAACAAGTCGAGATTCTCGACGAGAGCGGCAACAATATCGGCGAAGCGTGGGGTGGTGTGACCGTCTATGACGAAGAGAACGCGTTCCATCAGCTCCAAGCGCGCGTTACCTGGTGCAACGTAGTCGATGGTTCCGAAACCGTGCAGGTCACAGGCACGGGCGAGGATTACGATGCCGCGAACGTCGACACGACGCTCACGTGGAACGTCAGCACGTCCTCGGCGTTTTCCATAAACGAGGATACGGGAAGGCTGCGCTGCACATCCTACTCGGGCAATGCGTACGTCACGTGCACGGCCATCGGGGGCCTGGGCGGAGCGCTCGTGACCGATACAGCCAACGTGCAGCTCGATACGGGCGTGTACGAGTACAATCCTGCCGATTCGCTTACGCTCAAGGTCGTGTGGGAGGAGCGGCCTGATCAAGTCGTCAAGGAGGCTACGTATTCCTACAGCGATCTTTTGGGCATGCTCAGCACGTACCACACCAATGCTACGGTCGTTTCGGGTTCGCGCTTTGGCGTGATCAGCGCCGATGGATTCCTGTTCAAAGACGTCGTCAACCTTGTAGCCGTCGACGATGCCGATGTGCTGCAATACCGTTTCCAGACGGCGGACGGTTACGATAACCCGATTTCGTACCGGTATCTGTTCGAAAGCGGCAACCGCTACTACTTCCCCAATTACGAGCTGGGCGGGTCGCGCGCCGAAGGCGAGATCGTGCCGCCTCTTCTGGCGTACCAGAGCTCGTTCGAGTGGAACCGCTCCGAGGTCAATCCCAATACCACGCTGGATGAGGGAACGCGTTTCAGGCTCGTGTTCGGGTGCTTGGGCTCGGGCGATGCCAACACGTCGTACCAGATCTACTACATAAACGGAATCACGGTCGTGCTCAAGGGCGGTCCCTCCGCCGGAGGCGGGGGAGGAAACGAGCCGCAGCAGGACCTGCCTTCTGGGAACCCTTCGACCGATAGTGCCGATCCAGAGGAAAACCCCGGCGATGACGGGTCCGACGACGGCAACGGTTCCAACGGCAATTCCAACGGCGGGGGCTCTGGAAATCCCGGCCAGGGCGGTACTGGATCAGATGGCTCGGGCACGAGCGCACGCGCGGGAGGTAACGGTAATGCAGGCGAGAACAGCGCGGATGCCGGTTCGAGCCGGGGGAGCCAAGCGCGCAACCTCATGGACAGCCAATCAAGCGAGCAAGCTAAGAACGAGCCCGCCGAGGCGGCTGGCACCGATGTCGGTTCTTCGAAGCGCTGGCGCGTGTACCAGATGATGAACAAGACGAATTCGGACGTACCCGACTGGGATGACGAGAATCCCATGTCGCCGTTTGCCGCCCCTGCAGTGTTGGGGACGTTCGCGCTGGGCATAGGGGCTACGGGCATCAACTTTAGGAGGAGATTGAAGTAATGAACCTCGAAATCTACTTGCAGGAGATCATGCGCAACGTGGCGGCGGCTCTCATGGCGCCCGTCATGGTCGTGCTCGTGGGCCTGATTCTGTTCGCCGTCTACAGCGTAGGCGCGCTGCTTGCCGAATACCTGGCCGAACGGCGGTATTTCAAAGCCAACATGCCGCGTGACATCAAGCGCATCAAGGATGCTGCGTATGACGAGTTGCACGAGGTCATCGAGGAGACGGGCCTGCTGCGCAGCCAGAAGACAGCCCTTCATGTGATTACCTCCAATATGGGCCTTCCCGAGGACGACCTGTTCGCCCTGGCCAAGAGCGAGGTCACGGCAACCGACGCTCGCTACCGCCGTAAGGTGGCGCGCACCGACCTCGTGACCAAGATCGCGCCCATGATGGGCCTTATGTGCACGCTCATCCCCCTGGGTCCCGGCATCGTCGCCATGGGCCAGGGCGATGTCAATCAGCTTTCGAACTCGCTGCTCGTGGCCTTCGACGGTACCGTGGCTGGCCTTCTGGGCGGCGTGGTTTCGATGATCGTGTCGTCTGTGCGCAAGCGCTGGTACGCCAATTACCTCGTAGCGACCGAGTCGCTTGCCACCTGTGTGCTCGAGAAGGCGCAGGAAGCCCGCGACGAGGGCGTTGACCTGCCGTACGAGGGCGACATTCGCGCCAAGGCCGAAGCCTACAAGGCGGGTGCCGCGAAACCCGAGCGCAAAAAGGTGAGCAAATCCGAGCTCGTCGGGGAGGTGTCGGCATGAGTGCGAAGGACTTCATGGGCCAAGGCGGCCTGTCGTCTAATCCCTACGCCGAAGTCGAGGATGCCGACCCGCGTGTTGGCTTGGTGAACTTGGCAGACGTCATGCTCGTGTTCGCATGCGGCTTGATGTTGGCGCTGGTTTCGTACTGGAACTTGGACATTTCGGCCATGACCGAGGTCGTGCAGGCCGAGGACATGGCCGAAGTCGAGGGCCTTGAGGATATGGAAGACCAGATCGGGCAGGGCGGCTCGTCCTTCATGGAACTCGGCACGGTGTACCAGGATCCTATGACGGGCAAGATGTACATGATGAAGGAAGACGTCGGGGAACAGGAAAGCGCGTAAGAAAGGTGGTTTGGGCTATGGGTGAAACTCGATGCGGTTGTGCAAGAGCCGGTTTCGCTGCCGTGCTCGTGGCGCTGATGTGCGTGCTCGCAAGCGCGCCAATGGCCTACGCGGCCGAAACGACGGTCGAGGCGGCCGGTATGGAAGTACAGGCGGTTTCTGGGGCGAAGGTGCAAACCCAGGCCGATTACGATGTGTCGTGGTACGAGGGTAAGACCAGCCCCTACACGATCAAGAGCCTGAACCAGCTGAAAGGCCTGGCATATCTCGTCAACAGCGGTACCGAGAGCTTCGAGGGCAAGACGGTGCAGCTCGACGAGGGCGCGCAAATCATCTTCCTGGACGCGGGCGATGCGATTGACCCGATCGGTACCGAGGAGCATCCGTTCCAGGGCACATTCGATGGCCGTCGCGGATCGGCGGCGGGCGGTGGCATCGTTGCGATGGCGAATGAAACGCGTATCCATAACTTGATGGTCAATGTGGGCGATCGCCTGAGCTACATAGGCCTGTTCGGCTATGCAGGTGATAAGGCTGTCATCAAGAATCTTACTATCACTGGTGGCAGGGATAATCCTTTGAAGGTTGTCAACGAAGCCGATGGTAAGTCCGTCAGCTACGTGGGTGCCATTGCCGGCTACCTGGGCGGCTGCATCGAAAACTGTTACAGCTCCGTCGAAGTTTCGGTGACGAACAACGGCGCTGTTCCCGAGAAAGAGGGAAAGACCTCCGATGAGCGCTGCACGCTGCGCTATGTAGGCGGGCTCGTGGGAACGCTTATGGGCGACATGCGCAATTGCGTGCATGCCGATGCGCAGCTGTCAATCGCCTCGGATGCCAACGTGAACGACAACGTGCCCTATATTGCCGCTTACATTGGCGGGCTCGTGGGCATGCAGGGTTCCGAGGACGATGCTGCCAACGTTACCGAGCTCGAGGGGTGCAGAAACACTGGACAGCTCGTGTTCGACGTCAATGGTAGTGGCGGCGTGGACCGCTTTGGGGCGCAGACGTTTTCGATGAGCGCGATGGTTGGCGGTATTGCTGGGTTCACGATGGGCAATGTGGCTGATTGCGCCAATACGGGTGAGATTCAAACGGGTATCATCAAAAATGGCATCGTGCAATCTGGATGGGGTGCTAACAACGTGGGCGGTATTGTGGGCTCGCTGCGCGGTCCTACGATAGCCAAGCCGGCTTCCGCCAGCGGCGTGGTGGGCTCAAACGAGACGGATCCGGGGTACACGGTGTGGACCAAGTCGAAGGGCACCGAGGAACCCGCTACGCTTACCATCGAGCGTTGCTCCAATACGGCGCCTGTAACAGGCTTGGGCGATGTGGCGGGCATCGCTGGCAGTACAGGTGCATTCACACAGGTGATCGGCTGCTCAAATACGGCTCAAATCGAGGGTACGCGCTGGAACAAGCCGTGTCCCGCCGGCATCGTCGGCACATCCAATGGCGACATCGCCTATTGCTACAACCAAGGCCGATGCTTTTCCACCACAGGTGGCGGCTACTACGCCTCGGGCATAACCGCGCTGCTTACAACGTACAATACGTCTTCAACAGCTGACAACCTTCGGTTGGCCGATCCGCAGATTTATGCTTGCTATGTGACCGGCAGCGTGGGCGGAACCGAAACGGGCTACCGTACGGCCGTCATTTCCGGCGAAAACGATGGCTTCATCCACGATAACTGCTTCCTCCCCGATTTGACCGTCGACAAGGCCGTCGACGAGGATGGCTTCAGCGACGGCCAGAATCATTCGCGCCTGGTAGCCAAGGGAGAGAACCGCGGTTCACTCAAGAATAACCATGAGATTTCGGCCGACGAGATGAGGTCCAGTAAGGCGGTCAGCTATCTAAACCACTCGCGCGCTATGAAGGGCGACTGGTCAATGTATTACGTGCCGATTCCCGGTTCGTTCCCCAAGCTGTCTTGGCAAGTGAGCGATTCGGAGCTCGCGAAGACCAGCCTTTCGTCGATTGCGACGGGGGTGTCATCGGTTCAAAGTCCCGCATACTCGGCATCATTCGCCCCGGTTCCGATCGTCACGCTGAAAACGTCTGACGGGCGCATGCTTTACCAGGATGCCGACTACAAGTTGGTGGTGTCTGACGACTCGCGCGAGATAGGGCCGACGTATCAGGCCAAGGTTGTCGGTATCAACGGTTACGAGGGCGAGCTTTCCCAGGCTGTGAATTACACCGTGGACAAAGCCGATATAGGTTCGTGCACGGTTTCGGCGGCCTCGCAGGTATTCAATTGGGAACGTCAGAAGCCCAAGAACGTCACCGTTCGCGACGATGCGGGCAACGTGGTGGACCCCAGCGAGTATACCTACGATGTCCCCTGGAACCAGGATGGCAGCACAAAGGCCGTAAAAGATTCGAATGGTCAGAAGAAATACTACGACTACATCAATTCCCATGGTGAAAGCTACCGGTACGACGTGACCGTCACAGCCAAGGAAACGAGTGCTCACTACAAAGGATCTACAACGCAAGCAGCGTTCAGGATCAAGTGGGCTTCGATGTTCATGAGCTCGGAGCCTTCGAAGGATCCCAATGTCGAGGAATCGGCTAAATTCGGAAACGTTGTGTTCAGCGGCCAGGAGTGGGATATCGTAAAAGCGCTTAAGACCAAGGGCTACGTTAAGATCAAGTATACGGGCGATGTTATAAAGCCTACATTCAAGACCGTCACATACTTGGGCAAGGCCATGCGCGATGGCACGGGCAAGCCGTACTACAATGAGCCGTTGAGCTACGACTACAAATATATCTATGGCAATCCCAATCCCGAGCCCGGTAAAGAACAGAGCATCGACCCTATTAACGTGACGGGCTCGAAGGAAGCCGACTTGGCCTGCATGACCATACGCTTCACGCAGGGTGGCAATTTCGACAATTACACCAACGTGTTTTTCCAGATCGTACCTGCAAGCATTGCAAGCGATGTCAAAGTGTCGGGTATCCCTGCTTCGTACACGTATGACGGCAAGGCCAAAACGCCCAAACCCAAGCTCACGTACAGGGGAATGACGCTCAAGCAAGGGATCGATTACACCTTGAGCTATGCCAAAAACAAAGCGGCTGGAACGGCCAGCGTGACCGTTAAGGGTAAGGGCAACTATGCTGGTACCAAGACCGTTACGTTCAGTATCAAGAAAGCCAAGCAGCCCATGACCGTCAAGGCCTACGGGAAGGCCGTGAAGTATTCGAAACTCAAGAAAAAGGCACAGGCTATCGCGCCCTTCAAGGTGAAAAAGGCGCAAGGCAAGGTGACCTACAAGAACGTGAGCACCAACAAGGTGGCGAAGAAATTCAAGGTGAGCGCCAAAGGAAAGGTAACGGTGCCCAAGAAGACGAAGAAGGGCACGTACAAGCTAAAGGTCAGGGTCACCGCCAAGGGCAATGCGAATTACGCAGGCGCTTCGAAGACGGTTACGGCCACTATCAAAGTGAAATAACGCAAAGACGTGGATGAATTCGCCGATTGCAAAGAGGAGGGATGCGTGTCAGTAGTATTATTCTATAAGAGAAATATAGTTATTATAGATTATATTTCGAAAAGGTATGAATGAGGACGAAAAGAAAGAGAGGAAAAGGCATGTCAAAGACAATGCATCGCTTCGCTGCGTGGTTGTTTGCTGCTATCGTTGCGCTTGTCGTTGCGCCGAGCATGGCATTCGCTGCAGATGATGCGGCTCCGTGGACTGAATGGGCTGATAATGACACCGTGTTCACCGTAGCGACTCAGACGGCCGATGGCCAGATTCAAACGGTTGGCTTCACGAAGGCCCAGATGGTCGAGATGGCCAAGCAGAACACCCAGGACGCTGCTTACGTGTTTAGCAGCAAGAAGGGCGTCACGGTAGTGGTAGCTGACGAGTACGTGACCATCGACCAGCTTATCAGTGCTGCGAACACGACGTTTAAGGAGGGAGACAAGCTCGTTGTCTCGTCTGGTGACTGGGTACCGAGCAGCAAGCCCACCTATGCTGAGTTCATGGCCAGCAAAAAGTTCTACCCCGCATTCGCAGTGGGTGACTACAATGCGGAAGGCGCCTACGAAGTTCCTTCAATCGTCGCTTTAAAGTGGGGCGATGTTAAGCTTGAAGAGGGCACTGCCGGTGCAGCCCTCGAGGACGCCAAGGCCGAAAGCCATCATGAGGGCTTGCGCAACTTCTGGGGCAAGACCGCCGAGGAGTTCAGCGCCGATGGCAACATGGGCGGCAATTCCTATGCGAGCAATGCCGACATGCTGACCATCTTTAAACCGTTCAATGTTTACGAGCAGAATTCCGGTACGAAAACGCTCGTCAAATCCTACTATCAAGATGATATGGCTGCTCTTGCAACCACGGCCGAAACCGCAGACGACGCTCGTGCGTTCCTGTTCAACAAGAATGGCTGGCAGGTATGCGCGACGAGCAAGTTCGTGCCCGTGCAGGCTATTCTTGCCGATGCGTTCGGAGCTGACTTTGCGCTGAAGGAAGGCCAGTCGGTCGTCGCGAGCGCAGCCGATAACTTCTCGACCTATATGTCTTACGAACAGCTGAATGGCAAGCGCTACTTCTACCCGGCTACTTCTTCGTCCGCAGTAAGCGACGAGGGCGCTGCGGAAGTCGGTACGGTTTTGGCCCTTACGTGGGGTTCGGGTGCCGTTGAGCAGGCAGCTGGCGCAACGAAGAACGAAATCCTTGATGATGTCAACGCCGACAAGATTGTTACTCAGTACCGTGTATTCACGGGTCTCGCTTCCGCTGATGATCCCAGCACGGGTGGTAACCGTTTCGCGACTGGCCCAGTCGAGTTGACCGTTATGACGCCGAAGGACGTTGCCGATTCCTCTATCGAGATTTCGGGCATCGAGGCTGCGTATGCTTACACCGGTGAGGCTATCGAGCCAACCGTCGTTGTGAAGGATGGCGACAAGACGCTCGAGGAGTTTGTGAAGAAGTCTGGTGACTATACCGTCGAATACGTCAACAACGTGGAGATGGGCACGGGTAGCGTCATCATCAAGGGCGTAAACTCCTATACCGGAACCAAGACGCTGACGTTCGAGATTACCAAGGATGGCAAGCCGACGCCGGCCCCGGTCGCGCTCAAGGCCCAGACCATCACGGCCAAGAACGTCACCAAGACCTTCGGGGCCAAG
>CAMPAJ010000033.1 GCA_946631805.1 uncultured Eggerthellaceae bacterium | reverse complement strand
GCCAGAGCGAGGAGCGGTTAGCCTCCGCTTGCCCGCACACGCCCCGCAGCGCGGGCGCACGGCCAATCGGAAGCTCCGCGGGCGGTGGGATCAGCCTCCCTTACCCAACCTTATGCACGTACGTCGTCTGGGCTCCCGAATCCGTCACGACCGCATTAAAGTCGGCGATGATGCGACCCGTCTGCATCATCTGCTGATACATGTTCTGGTCGGTGATCCACACATTCCCATTCTGCACCGCCTTGAAATCGGCGAGCAGCTCATTCTTGCGCACGAGCGAATCCACGCTGTCCACCGTCGAATCGATTGACGTATTGTAGATAATCACGTCCGCTTCCTTGGCCATGGCGTAGAAGCGCTCCATCTCGAGCGTGACGCTCGATGTGGACCCTTCGGATTCGTCGAGCGAGTTGAATATGTATTCGCCACCCGCCTGGTCAATCATCTTGGTCACGTAATCGCCAGGCTTGCGCACAACCGCCGCACCGTTGGAATTGATGTAGAAGAAGGCGACCGTCTTGCCTGTCGGCGTGCTGTCGATGCTCTCGATCTGCTTGACCTGCTCGTCGAACAGCTTCTGGGCCTTTTCTTCCTCGTCCATCATCGCGCCATAGCATTTGACCCACTCGGTACGCCCGATGGGCTCGGTCTCGTAGCTCGACATCTCGGTAAACACCGGAATGCCAAGCTCGATGAGCTTGTCGCGCACTTCGGGAGTGTGGTTGATCATCGTGGACTCGATGGCCAGGCGCACGCCCTTGCCCAACAGCAGCTCGTAGTCGGGGGCGCTGTACTTGCCTCCATACACGATGCTGCCCGATTCCATGGCTTCAACGGCTGCGGGAATATGCCAGTTATCCTGCGAAATGCCCGAAACCGTTATGCGGTCGAGCGCATCGAGCGCATCGAACAGGCACATGGTGTCGGATGCGACCATGTATAAATCGCCGAGAGGCTGTTGCAACACGACGATGTCGTCGCTTAGACCCTCGGGAACCTGGGCCCCTTCTGGCACCATGAGGTAACGGCCGCCGTCGGAAAGGCAAAACAGCTTGTAGCCACCGTCGTAATAATCCACGGTGAAGCACTTGGCGTACTGCAGCGGCAGCGAATCGGTGGGCTGCCATCCATTGCCCAAATCGGTGTTGTGGAAGTTATCGACCTGCACGGTCGTAGGCCCTTCCGATTCTGCTGCAGATGATGAGCTAACCTCAGCTGCGCTCGCAGACGAGGTTGGTGCCGAAGCGGCGCTCGAGGAAGATGAGCAGCCCACGCAGGCAAACAGGCCCAATGCGCAACAAGCGATGACTGCGAGCAGCCAGGATGAAACTCGTTTCTTATTAGCCACGGTAACGCGCTCCCTTTGCTTAGGCCGCTTGCAGCGAGCTGGAATCGAAATGCAGCGTGTAGTCAATCATGTGCGGCTCGCTCATGGCCGTGGTCTCGGCCTGAATGGGCAGGTCCTCGTCGAGCGCCGAAACGGGAATCTCGAACGTCGAGTTGCCCGTGCGCGGAACGGGCAGGTATTGCTCGCCGTCGACGATCATCTGGTCGTAGTTAGGGCTCGACCAGACGATGACGGCCTGCATGGCGCCGCCCTTGACGGTGAGCTTCGTGGGGCTGTCGACCGTGGCCTTGCCGCTACCGCCCTGCAGCGTCACGTCAATCGTATATTCGCCATCTGCAAGATTGGCTGGATCGATCGGCGCAGCAGCCGCAGCAGCGCTGGATTCGGACGCACTCGTCTGAGCGCTCGCCGATGACGTAGCGGCTGAAGCATTTGCATCAGACGATGCGGCGCTCGACGTCGGCGACGACGATCCGCAGCCAGCAAACAGGGCAAGCGTGCATGCGATTGCGGTCACAGCAAGTCCGTGTACGATTTTCTTCATGCGTTCTCTCCATTCTGCTATTTCAACGTTTACATAGCCTTGCCAGATGATCTGCGATTACGAGCAGCCCACCACGATATGCAATGCTCCATATTTTCGCCTAAGTACAGGCGATATGCCGCTCCGCTCGAGTAGCGGCGCGGCATATCGCTTGTGCGGCAGCGGGGCGCCTGGACGGACGCCCCGCGTAAAGCCTGTTACCCGTATACGGGCATGGTTACTTAATCGAGTTCACGGCCTCGGTCACATGGGCAACGTACAGATCCTGAACAGCCGGGATCTCGCCCAGGCCGTTGATCTGGCACTCAACGCTGTCGAAGTTGCCAGAAGCGGTGAACATGCTGTACCAGGACTCCGGATCCTCGGGGTCGGCCATGTCGTTGTTAGCATGGTCGCCAGCAACAACCATCATCGGGCGGAGGATGACCTTCTTGTAGCCGGCATCCTTGACCTTGCCGATGACGACGTCGCATGCGGTGTCCTCGGGCTCGCCCTCAACGGTGCCGATGAAGACGTTCTTGTAGCCGAGCTTCTCCATCTGGGTTTGCATCTGGTCATAGGTGACGTTCGCCTCGTGAGAAGTGCCATGGCCCATGAATACGAATGCAGCGCCGTCAGCTTCGGCGGCCTCGATGTCGTCGTAACCGGCAGCCTTGACGGCAGCTTCGGTCAGAGCCTGGGCAACGGCTTCCTTGTCGGCGTTGATGACGGTGGCGTCAGCGCCCACCTCGCCGAGCAGCGGCTCGGCTACGACGATGTTCATGTCGGCCTTGTAGGGCTCGAGGGCAGCAGTCAGCTCGTCGTACTCAGCACCATGCATCAGATGCGTCGGGGCGACGACCAGGTTCTTAACGCCAGCTTCCTTGGCAAGGTCGAGTGCCTGAGCAACGGTGTTGATCTGCTCGCCGTCACGGGCGGCGATGTGGTTGATGATGATCTGCGCGGTGAAGGCACGGCGGACATCCCACTCGGGGAACGCAGCGGCAAGAGCTTTCTCGACAGCACCGATCGTGGCAACGCGGCTGTCGTTGAACGACGTGCCGAAGCTCACGACCAGAATCTCGTTCTCCTTTTCGGGAGCAGTGGCCAGAGCGTCGTCCTTCGAAGCGTCGCCCGTGTCGTCGGCAAAGTAGCCGCCCTCCTCGACGAGCTCCTTCTGGGCGTCGGTCAGGGCATCCCAAGCATCCTTGGCAGCCTTGACGTCGGCATCGGTGGAATCGGTGCGCTCCTGAACCTGGATAGCAGCGATCAGTTCATCAACAGCAGCTGCAGCAGCAGCGTCATCGCCAGCAGCGGCCGAAGAGGCGGCCTCTGCCGACGCGGCCTCAGAAGAGGCGCTGGCCTCGACGGAAGCTGCACTCGCGCTCGCAGCGCTTGCGCTTGCGCTTGCCGAAGACGCGGGGGCCGAAGACGAGCAGCCCGCGCAAACAACCGACAAGCATGCCGCAACAGCTACTGCGGCAACAGACTTAACAAGTTTCATCGGTTTCCTTCCCTTTGACTTTACAGTTCTTTATTTCGATACAGGTGATGTAACAGTGACCGTGTGATCGTACCATTTGCCCTTCGAGCCAAGGATAGCAACGTCGAACGGTTCGTCGAGCGTCGGCACGGGAATATCGAAACCATACACCTCCTCCGTCGCTCCATCGCTATACGTCACCGTATCTTCCGTAGGTTGCAGCCACGCAGCTTCATCTGTTTCGGCCTGGGCTGCTTTGCCAGCATAGAGATTGGTTATTTTCTTGGAAACAAGGGTGATGTGCACGTTCATGGCGCCATCTTTGACGGTGAGCGTGCCCATACCTTCGCTAGTTTCGTTCAGATGAAACATGCTGCTATCGGTAGCAACGGGAACCTGGTACTCGCCGTCGGCGATTGTCGCCTGACCAGATGCAGAAGCTGCATCCGCGGCCTCTGACGACGCTGCGGACTGTTCGGCGGGTGCGGCGTTCGAGCTCGAAGATGGTTCTGTGGAAACGGCAGCAGAAGCCGACGAAGGATCGGCTGCAGGGCTAGACGCGCCCGCGTTTGAAGAGCAGCCGACAAACAATGCGCCCGAAGCGAGCGCGCACGTTACGCACAGCGCACAAAGAAGCCTTTTCATGTCCTCCCCTTTCAGCCCGACCAACGAGCTGAACCCCAAAACACGCACGGCACGCACAAAAGACAGGAGGACAACCGCAGGACAGTCGAAAAGCCACGATTCGCAATGAAAGCTTGCGCTAAAGCGCATCGCTAGGGTTCACAGCGAGCAACTTTTCGACGACAGGCTGGGTATCCTGGCTTGGTGCTGCACCTCACAGTAATGGCCCTTGCCCGGGATTCTCACCCGGTTCCCCCAGCGCGTCCGCTAAAGCGGTACGGCTACTGCCTCGTATGCGTTTTTCAATAAACGCATCAATTATAGCCTTATACGAAATTTGTGCGCCTTCTTTTTAATGCCGTCAAAAAAGTCTTATTTCAAATTTGGTCAAATCGACTAACACTTAACCGAGGAGTTAAACCGTTAGAAGGTTAGACTCTAGACTTGTTTGAAGTCGCATTATAAAAATATTTTATATGTATATTCTCGTTAGGTTTGGTTAGGTTTAACGCAGTAGCTTAGACCTAACACTGGATCGCTAGCGTAAGGGGCCCGTCTTGGAACCCAACCAGAAACAAGTCACCAATCGTCCTTCGCAGGACGGTTCTTCGCACGCAAAAGATTCCACGCGCAGTCAAACGTTTGCCGCGCTTTTAAGCGGATCCGCAATCGACCCAAGTGCTGCGCAAAATCTAGTCGAGCCGCTTTCGACCCCGTATGCCCTAATAGCGCTTCGCCCATCGCCCAATGCTGCGTATGACATCCGAAGCATTCAAGATCTTGCCAAAGTCGTTGCCCCTCATGCCGTGATACTGCAAGAAGACGGGCTCTTCGTGGCCCTCGTATCGCAAATGGATGCCCGTCGTTTTGCCGAGAGCGTTTTAGAAAAAGGCTCCAGCACGCGACCGGCCATAGCCCTATCGCTCCCATTTGATACCTGTACCGATGTTCCTCAGCAGTATCGCCTGATCAAATACAGCCTAGACGAATACGACGGCAGCGGACTGGTCGAAACCAAAAACTCGGCCCTTCAATACCTCAAGAGCGAGATCCTGGGCGCTATCGACGTCAAAGGGCTGCTCCACCCAGCATTGGCGAAATTGGCCCAGTACGACGAGTCCAACCAGTCGAACCTCCTTAACACCCTAAGGGTGTATCTGATGTACGACCGCAACGCCCAACGCTGCGCCAACGTCCTATACCTGCACCGAAACTCGCTACAGTATCGCGTAAGGCGCATACAAGAGATTGCCGACGTCAATCTGGAAAACCCCGAAGACCGCGCCTATCTGCGCCTCTCATTCTTCCTAGGCGACGCAATGTAGCCATCCCGCTGATATACCCAACCTGGTTGGGTATACGCAGAAGCCAAGCGAACGACCCCCCCAACTGGAACAACGGAGCCCCGCGAGGGGGAGGCGGGGTCTTGAGCGATTCCGCGACCATTATTCCTGAAACTCACTTTGGCTAGGCGAAGCCAAGCAAAGGGCCTCCAATAGGAACAACGAAGCCCCGCGAGGGGGAGGCGGGGGTCGTGAGCGATTCTGCAGCCACTGCTCCTGTTATTCACTTAGGTTAGGCGAAGCCAAGCGAACGACCCCCGCCTCCCCCTCGCGGGGCGGTGGGACGGTTAGAAGGCCGAGCGAACAGCTCATCGCCCCCAAACAGAGCGGGCGAGACAGCCCTACGCCATCCCGCCCGTTACATCAGCTCCACAATGCCTTTTGCAGCGAACCGCTACGCCTGCTTCTTGTGGTAAGCAGCCCAGTAAACCATGCCGACCATGATAGCGCCGCCGACGATGTTGCCGAGCGTCGCAAGGCCGATGTTGTAGAAAGCACCTCCGACGTTGACCGTCTGCATGATGGCATCGATGTTGGCCGGCGCATCGCCAACCCAACCATAGGTATTCAGCGCAGCAATACCCATAGGCAGGAAGAACATGTTGGCAACGCAGTGCTCAAAACCGCATGCGACGAAGGCGACGACCGGGAGCATCGACGTGAAAACCTTGTCGATGACCGTACGGCCTGCAAAGCCCATCCACACGGCCAAGCATACGAGCCAGTTGCACATGATGCCGCGGAAGAAAATGACGCCCGGTGCCAGAGCCATCTTGCCATACGCAACGTTGATCATGGCATTGCCCACTGCGCCACCGTTCATGCCGGCGAAGTTTCCGCCGATAAGAATCGCGACGATGATGAGAGAGCCCACGAGGTTGCCAAGGTACACGACGACCCAGTTCTTGAGCACGTCAACCCACGTGATCTTGTTATCTGCGGCCGCGCATACCATCAGGCAATTGCCCGTGAACAGCTCAGCGCCCGCAACGATGACGCACAACAGGCCGAGCGAGAACGCAACGCCGCCGAGCACCTGCGAAGGCGCGAACGACAGCGTGGTGTCGCCTTTCGTGAGCAACATGAACGTAGCGCCCGTCGCGATGAGCATGCCCGCCATGATGGCCAGCACGAACGCACGACCTGCAGGCAACTTCGCCTTGCCGATTGCCACATTCTGGGCCTGGGCGAACAACGCCGCGGCCCCGCGGCAATCTGGTTTAGTTGCCGCAATATCTTCCGGTGTAATTTCTGCCATTTCCAATCCTCCTTACGTGACTAACCTATTGTATTGAGCAGCGCGGATTTTCATAGTCCTACTTGCATTTTTCGTTAAACTGCCCAAATGATTCCGTTCTATTTTCACCTCGATACGAGCGCCTGCACGCATCGAGGAGTGTTTTCGTCCTCTGCTTATCTGGCATCCTCCAAAGGCTCAAGCGATCGCTCCAATATGCCGTTTGCCTTAGCGATAGCCATACCGTAATTCGTAAACGGCACACCCTCGGCAGCCGCCACTGCGGCCCGGTGTTGCATCTCGCGATCGTTGAGCATGCAACCGCCGCAATGAACGACAACGCGGTATCCGCTCAAATCCGACGGAAACTCGCCGCCTGACGTAAACGCAAACTGCGGATTGCAGCCACACATCCCGCGGATGAAAGCCGGCAGCTTGACGGTGCCGATGTCCTCGCATTGACGATGATGCGTGCATCCTTCCGAAATGAGCACGACGTCATTTTCGGTCAGCCCATCAAGCGCGCTCGCGGCCGATATCTGCGCATCAAGCGTGCCTTTATAGCGTGCCATGAGGATCGAGAACGATGTGAGCGGAACGTCCTTTGACACGATGCGCGCCACGCGCCCGAATGCCTGTGAATCGGTCACGACCAGACGCGGCGGCGCCACGAGCGAGTCCAACATTGCGGGCAGCGCTTCCACCGACGTCACGCACGCAAGCGCCCCGGCTTCGATGCAGTCGCGGATGACCTGCTGCTGCGGCAGAATAATGCGGCCCTTGGGCGCCGCCGAATCAATGGGCACAACAAGCACGAGCACATCGCCAGGTTCGACCAGATCCGAGACCAATTTGCGCTCAACTTTCGACTCTTTCGCAAGCTCGGCGATGACCTCCTTGAGGCCATGAACACCCCGCCCGTCAACCGCCGACGTAAGCACGCTCGCGCACTTGCAACCCGATTCGTCGTCCTGCACGCCGTGCTCAACGCGGCCGAACGCATCCTCGGACAAATCAACTTTGTTCCAAGCTACAACGTAAGGAACCTTGCGCTCACGAAACGACGAGATGAGCTGTTCATCAACCGCAGCCAATCCACGCTCTGCGTCGACGACGAGCACGGCCACATTCGTCGCGTCCAGGGCGCGCAACGCCTTCTTCACGCGCAAGCTTCCAAGCTCGCCTTCGTCGTCGAGCCCAGGAGTATCCACGATCATGACCGGCCCCACGGGCAAGAGCTCCATAGCTTTGCGCACCGGATCGGTCGTCGTGCCCGCCACATCCGAGACAACAGCCAAATCCTGCCCCGTCACCGCGTTCACCAAACTGGACTTCCCCGCATTGCGCACGCCGAAGAACCCCACATGCACCCTCTCGCCCGATGGCGTTGCATTAAGACTCATCAGCGCACCTCATCCTCTCCTGGCGCAGAATCCCATCTCCTGCTATGCGCACCGACCAACCGCACCAGGCAAACAGTCCCCGACTGAGACAACGTAGCCCCGCGAGGGGGAGGCGGGACAGCTTCGCATACTGCATGCGTGGTTTAGAACCTAAAGTCACGACCCTCACCGTTCCGAATCGAGCGAATGTTCCGCTCGCACAGCTCGCGCCTTCCCTCGTCGGGAATCTTGAGCAGCTCATCTTCAATCATGGCCCAACCCCGCTCTGCCGTAGCCGGCGAGGCGTAATCGACCAGGTACTCCGAAAGCGTCATGAGCGCGTTGGGATGGCAGTAGTTCAGTATTTCGCCCGATTTGCAGAAGCTCATGAACCGGTCGCCCGTGCGTCCCGCCCTGTAGCATGCGGTGCAGAAGCTGGGAATGTGCCCGTTTTCCATGAGCCACGCTATAACTTCGTCAAGCGTACGCTGGTCGCTCACGTCGAACTGCTCGGTATCGTGCGGGCGCACCTCCTGCGTGTAGCCGCCCACGCTCGTACGCGAGCCGCCGGATATCTGGCTTATGCCGTACTGCAGCGCCTTCTCGCGCACGGCTTGGCTCTCGCGCGTACTAATAATCATGCCCGTGTAAGGCACGGCCACGCGGATGAGCGCGATGATCTTCTCGAACATCTCGTCGGGAATGCCGTTGTCAAAGGCGTCGGGATCGATATCCATGGCTGGCTTCACGCGGGGAACGCTGATGGTGTGCGGCCCCACGCCGAACGCCGCCTCCAGGTGCTCGGCGTGCATGAGCAATCCCACGAGCTCGTACGCGTATCCCTCGAGGCCGAACAAAACGCCCAGTCCCACGTCATCTATGCCCGCCTGCATGGCGCGGTCGTGCGCCTCGGTATGCCAGCAGTAGTCGGATTTGGGCCCCGTCGGGTGCAGCTCTTCGTAGCGGGCTCGGTTGTACGTCTCCTGGAACAGGATATACGTGCCGATTTCGGCTTCCTTGAGCATGCGGTACTCGTCGACCGTCGTGGCGGCAATGTTAACGTTCACGCGCCGGATGGCGCCGTTCTTGTGCTTGATGGAATAGATTGTATGCATCGACTCCAGGATGTAATCGATGGGATTGTGCTTGGGATCCTCGCCCGCCTCGATGGCAATGCGCTTGTGCCCCATATCCTGAAGCGCGATAACCTCGGCGCGAATCTCGTCTTGCGTAAGCTTATGACGTGGAATCTCCCGGTTCTTGGCATGATACGGGCAGTACAGGCAGCCGTTCACGCAATAGTTCGACAAGTACAGCGGAGCGAACAGCACGATGCGATTACCGTAATACGCAAGTTTAATCTGGCGTGCAAGCTGTTTAATCTCCTCGTTAATGGCGGCATCTTCGCAGGCCAGCAGCACAGCGGCTTCACGATGGGTGATGATGGAGCAATGCTCTTTCTTTGGCGCTACGTTTGGATGCGCCTTCGCCAAGATGCGACGGCACAGGTCAAGGTCATCCTTATGCTCTTGCGCATAGGCAAGGGTGTCCAGAATCTCTTGATGATTTATGAATTCGTCAGCATGCAACGATTTGGAATCGTATGTATATTGAGTCATCACTGCTCTTTTCTTGCGTACGCTCGAAGGTCAATTCGGCTTGCGCACGCTCAACTCCTCTTAAAACGCTCTTTGTAGCCTACGTTAAGCTTCCATTTTTCATTTCAGGACTCGCTCGCAGGATCCCCTCGGTCCACCACGAGCCGTCTGCCTATAGATATCATGCGCGCACCCAAGCAACCGCGGCACTCCGCCGCCTCGTCGCCCGTGCAAATCTTGTTGTCGTACAACTCGTAATCGGCCCGCACCTCCACCGGCGACAAATTAGGCATCACGACGTTAGCGCCCGACATGATGCCTTTCTCACGTCCTTGCTCATCGATGGTCCCCAGCGCCGTCGTGGCTGGCAGCAAGATGTTGGGCTGTATGAGCCGAATAATCGACAACAGGAAACACGTCAGCTCGACGGTGCCGCCCGCAAAGTCGGCAAACGGCGTCGCATGATGCGGAACGAACGGCCCGATGCCGCACATCTCAGGCTTGAATTCCTGTATAAACGCCAAATCAGCTGCCAGGTCATTCGCCGTCTGAAACGGCGATCCCACCATGAAGCCCACACCAACCGTATATCCCAGCTCGCGTAAATCGTGCAGGCACCGCATGCGGTTATCGTACGACATGGAGCGAGGATGCAGCTTGCGGTAGTGGGCAGGCGAAGCTGTTTCGTGGCGCAGCAGGTAACGATCTGCACCTGCTGAGCGCAACGCCCGGTAACTCTCGTGGCTGCGCTCCCCCACCGAAAGCGTCACCGCACAATCCGGATGCGCATCCTTGAGGTCGTGGACGATGCCGCAGAGCCATTCATCGGTAACGGCCGGATCCTCCCCGCCTTGTAGCACGAACGTTCTAAACCCAAGCTCGTAACCTTCATCGGCGCATTCAAGAATCTGCTCGCGCGTCAGACGGTACCGACGGCAACTGCTGTTGCTGCGTCGAATTCCACAGTACAAGCAGTCGTTAGCGCAATAGTTCGTGAACTCGATGAGCCCGCGCGTGTACACGGCATCACCGTACACACGCTCGCACTCATCAACGGCAGCGCGGGCAAGCTCCTGCGCGATTTGGGGCGTGCGCCCCGCAATAAGCGCCGCATACTCGCCCACGGCAAGCCGATGCTCGTCGCGCAACTTGCGCGCAAGATCATGAACTTCTGATGTTTCCTGTTCAATCACGCCATTTGCCTTTAATACGTCACCGAGGCCAAACAAGCCCCAGCTCACCCCGCAACACAGCCGATACACCCAACCTGATACACCCAACCAGGTTGGGCGTATCTACCGCAGCCCGGCCGCAGCCAAGAGCATCTTCCCAGCCAACCTGGTTGGTTGTATCGCTCAGCCCAGACCAAGCAAGCAATCCCCCGCCCCATCCCGAGGCAAGACACAGGGGCTTCATCGTTGGGGACATACATTTCATATGAAGAGTATGTCCCCAACGATGCAACACCAGTGATACAGCCAACCAGGTTGGGTGTATCGCCCCAGATACGAAGCCCCGGAATCCGAGGTAGTGGGTCTTGAGCGATTCTGCAGCCACTGTTCCTGTAATACACTTAGGC
>CAMPAJ010000032.1 GCA_946631805.1 uncultured Eggerthellaceae bacterium | reverse complement strand
GCAGCATGTTCGCCAAGGCGCCGTCGGCAACGCCGAAAGCCGGATCGACATCGAGCTCGACGGCGTGAGCGCGCAAGATGCGAGCGCACATGCCGTGAATCGTCGAAACCCAGGCTTCATCGACCTTGAGCGCCTGCTCGGCCATCCCGCATGCACGCAGCTCAGCCTTGATGCGCGATTTGAGCTCGCCCGCCGCCTTGTTCGTGAACGTGATGGCGCATATGCGGTCTATGCCATCGACCTGGCCGTTTTGAAGCGCGCCGACAATGCGTTTGGTCAGCGTGAACGTCTTTCCCGACCCGGCGCCGGCCGCAACGACGAGCGAGCGGTCGAGCGTTTGGATACAGCGTTGTTGTCCTGGAGTCAAAGCCATGGCAGTTAAGCACCTCGCTTCGGGCAATTCGAAACCGGGCAGTACTCGCATGATTCCGGCTTGGCTGGGTCGGGCGCTATACGGCCCGCCGCCATCGCTTCGGCAGCACCAGCCACCAATTCCTCGGTAGCATCGAGCATGTCGGCGAAATCGAGCTTCGAATAATCGTCAACTGATTCGGGCCGGACGCCATCCGCCGCTAGGCAACCGCACTTGTCGTGCCGCATGCCGGGCAAGTGCTGCGCTTCGATCATACGGGCATCGAAAGCACCCGAACAGCCCTGGGATTTACCATAGCTGACGTACAGCGCGCCCACGACGTTGAGGCCTAACGCCCTGCGAACGGCCTGGGCGTAGATCCTCGTTTGAACTTTGCCAGGGTCTTGCGGGCCCTTGCCGGCAATTTCGTACTGCGCGCCTGCCGAGCCCTTGTAGTCGATGATGACGGCGTTGCCTTTGTCGTCGACGTCGATTCGGTCGACGATGCCGACGAACGCGTTGCCCGCGTAACGCACGGCGTCTTGAGGCTGAAGCTCGTATTCGAAATAACGCGGGTAGAAACCTGGTAGAAGCTTCTGCTCGAAATCGAGATACGAGACAAGCTCGGCTTTAGTCGCCTGAAGCTCGCGCTGCTCGATTTGGCTTGCGGCAACGTAGCGCCCGCTTCCCGGCTCGAGCTGCGGCTGCTCGGCCGCCAGCTCGTCGCACACCTGCTGCATGAGGGAGCGCGCCTGCGCCAAGTTTTCGGCGTTGACCTTGCGTTGGCCACTTTGCTGGAACCGCTGGTAAAACTCGCGCAGCACCGCATGGGCGAACGTACCGCGCTCCAAGGGGCCGAAGCCTTCGTCAAGCGTCTCGACTTTCACCCGGCTCTGTACAAACCACTTGTACGGGCAATCGAGGTACGATTCGATCTGCGATGCAGACGGGCTGAAACCCACGCTAGCTCCCCCGGGCAAATAACGGGGCAACGCAACGGATTCGACCGCATCAGGCCTGACAAGCCCCATATCGCACGCTTCGCCAACGCTCGACCAGCGCTGGGAGCAGCCAGCTTCCTTGACGCGCGCGTTGGCGAACAGGTCTTCTTCGCCACGCTGGATAACCGAGCCCTTGAACCGCTGGGGCAAGCCGAACACCTCGTCGACATCCCCGTCATCCGTCGCATCGGCCCTATATGAATCGATGAGCTCCTGCAATGCCGCGGACGGGTACGTGGGGTTGCCATCCCAATCGTTGAGCGGGCGACAGCAGAAAAGCTTTGCCGTAGGAAGAGCTTGAAGTCTTGCGAAAGACCGACGTTCGGTTGCCAGGGCCGGCTCGACGCGCGTGAGCCCTAATTTCGCGAACAGGGTAACTGCCGCGTTGTCCTTGCCGGAAACAGGGTAATCGTCGGACGTGAGGTCGCAAAGCACGAGCTGCGCGCATGAACCGGCACCCATTTGCGCAGCCGCAGACTGCGTCGTTATGAGCACGCTCCCCCTCCGCCGGGCAGAAACCCCCTCCGGCAGCGACGTCTCGAACGATGCGCCGATCTTCACCGCGCGCAGCACCTGCAGACATGCGGCCATGCCCGCTCCCACGCGTCGCGCTGCCGCCGTGCACGATCGCAAAGCCGAAGCCGCCGAAAGTTGCTGGGCGCGCCATGCAGCATCCCGGTTGGGAGCGTTGAACGCGATTTGCTCGAACACGCCCAGCAGTATATCGGCCTCGGGATCCGTCGCGAGCTCCTCGAGTTGGCTGAAGACATCGGACGCCACCCTCAAACGCTCAAGGCATTCGTCCCGCTGTGCAATCCTGTTGCTGCGCAGCGCGGCATCGACGCCGAGCGCCTGCCCCATATTGAAACCCGCGAACGGAGGCCATACGGAATCGGAAAGGTCGCACGCCGCCCAATCATCGCTTTCCAAAACGCTTGCGAGCGCAAGGAACCTCCGGCCGAAATCGGTCGAGGCGAACGGCACTTGAGCTTGAACGCGCGCAGCGATTCCCTCGTTGGCGAGCATCGGCTGAATCGACCTGAACATACCCAAAGGATCCTTGCAAGCAACGATTGCAACCTGTTCTTGCGTTGCATGCGATGAGCTTTCGTGGGCAAAGGCCTGACGCAGCACATCCGCGACGAGGGCCGGCTGGGCGTAACGTCCCGACGGAAACCCAAAACACAGCTCGACGTCATGTGCCAAAGGCCGAATGCCGTCGGCGCCCGCAGCTTCGTCGCGCACGACCCGAAGATGGGCGCACGAGCCGAAGAAGAACTGCTCATGCCAGGTCGCAGGAGCAGCTTGAGCGCACAACACGCTGACCGTACGGGGAAAGACGCGTTCCGCTTCGTCTGCAAGGCATGCAAGGGCCTGGCCACGCTCGACAAGACCGACCGACGACAAAAGCGCCTCGTAGCACCCGACGACCTGAAGGAGGGCGACCTCGCGCAACGAAAGCCCTTCGGGCACCAGGCCTTTCATGGCCTGCCCGACGACATCTTGAAAAGCGGGGATTCCCGCTGCAGCGCGGGCGCATTCGGCGGCCAACGCGACGATACCCGGCGAAGCGGTCAAGGCCCCCTCTGGCTGACCGACCTGCTGCCCGCATGCATCGGCGATTTGGGGCGCAAAGCTAGACCCGCCTGCGCAGAGACGTTCGAAAGCGGCGTGCATGACGACCTGGCGCTGCAATCGGTCAACGATGGCGCGCCCATCGCCGTGCAACTCCCATAAATCATCGACCCATGCGTCGAACGTCGTGACCGTCTGCATGAACAGCCCCTCGGTTCGCTCGTCCGCGCGGCGCTTCCGCCAATCCTCTACCTGCGAGAACGACGGAAGCAGCACCACATCGTATGCGTCCATGTTATAGCTCCATCTCGTCTATTACCTGCAATCCCGCCTGCGCGAGCGCGGCAGCTGCCCTTCCCCGCCCTGGCACGAGCGTCCCCGAAAACGAGCCGTCGTACACGAAATGCACGCCGCACGAAGGGCTATTGGACTTGAGCACGGCTGCACGGCAGCCCCGTTCGCGCGCGATGGCGACGGCCTTGCGGGCGCCGAGCTCGAATGCGGCCGTATTGTCGCGCCCGTTGCAATCGACAATACGGCCATCGGGCTGAATCTCCGACGGCGCACGCGGCGTGGGCAATCCTCCAAGTTGCTCGGGGCAGATGGGGACCACATCGCAACGGCTCGCAAGCTCCACGACCGAGCCGCAGGGCGCTGACGCCCCGTCGTAACGGCACGAATCACCCAGCAGGCACGCGCTTACGAGCAGCGGGCCTGCTACATCATGGATATTCGAAGCCTTAGACGTCATTGCACCCACCCGGCATCATGCGCAAAAAACATTGGCTCCATGGTAAACCGTCGCACGCCCTTTTCGCCCGCAAAGATGCGGTCAAAATGCGGGAAAGCCCTTCCCTGGGATTGTTTCGCACCAGCAAAGCAGGTTGTTGCGCCATGCAGCTTGCGTATCGAAGATGTTGCACCGCATATGCCAGCATACGTACTACAATGGGCGAAAGCACAAGCGCAGATCTTTCCATTCGACCCCAGGAAGCCCCGTTCAAAAGAGGGATGGGGACGCGAACGATTCTGCAAGCGCAAACTATGTAACCAATATAGATTAGCCGAAGCCAAGCGAGCAGCCTCGCCCTTCTCCTGAACGGAGCGGGTAATCTGGAGGCGGACGCGAGCAGTGACGGACGGGAGCTTACATGGCTGAGATAAAATGCCCCCAGTGCGGGACCATCATATCGCTGGAGCAATCGGACCTCGACTCGGTAGTGCAGCAAGTTCGCGACGAGCAATTCACGCGCGAGCTGGAAGAGCGCGCAAAACTCTACGAAGAGCAAGCGGCCCAAGCCCTGGAGCTTGCAAAAACCCAGGCACAAACCGAGCTCTCCGAGGCCCAGCATCGCAATGACGCCCAAATCGAGCAACTCCGCGCTCAACTCGCGGCGCAAGAACAGGCGTTCAAAGCGGAGAAGCAGCTCGCCGTCACCCAAGCCGTCGCCGAATCCGAGCGCAAGGTCGAGCAGCTCAACGCGGCCGTGAAACAGAAGGAATCCCAACTCCTGATCCAGCAGGAACAGCTGAAAATGCAACAGGACCTGGCCGTCGCCCAAGCCGTCGCCGAATCCGAGCGCAAGGTCGAGCAGCTCAACGCCGCCGTGAAGGAAAAAGACTCCCAGATCAAATCACAGCAGGAGCAATCTGCCATACAGCAAGAGCTCGCCGTCGCCCAAGCAGTGGCACAGGCCAACAAGGAGCGTGACGACCTGGCGGCCGCGCTTCAACTCAAGGACTCGCAACACGAAGCCGCCGAGGCGCGCCTCCGCGAGCAACTTACCGAGCAGCAGAAACGCAACGAGGAGGTCATCGCGTTCCAAAAGGAAGAAATCGAGCGCATGAAGGACATGAAGTCCAAGCTCTCGACGAAGATGATCGGCGAGACCCTCGAGCAGCACTGCCAGTACGAGTTCGACCGCATCCGCGCCGTCGCGTTCCCCCGCGCGTACTTCGAGAAAGACAACGACGCCTCGCAGGGCACGAAGGGCGACTTCATCTTCCGCGAGGAGGACGAAGACGGCAACGAGGTTATCTCGATAATGTTCGAGATGAAAAACGAAAGCGACTCGAACTCCGTAAAGAAGAAGAACGAGGACCACTTCGCAAAGCTCGATAAGGACCGCACGAAGAAATCATGCGAATACGCCGTGCTCGTATCGTTGCTCGAACCCGAAAGCGAGCTGTACAACGAGGGCATCGTCGACGTATCTCACCGGTTCCCGAAGATGTACGTCATCCGTCCCCAGTTCTTCATACCCATCATCTCGCTGCTGCGCAACGCAGCGCTCTCGTCTTTGCAATACAAACGCGAGCTCGCCCTCGTGCGCCAGCAAGAGCTCGACATCACCAACTTCGAGCGCGACCTCGACGTGTTCAAGCAGGGGTTCTTCAAGAATTTCGGCGATGCCTCCCAACGCTTCGAGGATGCCATCAAGGCCATCGACAAGGCAATCGCCGACTTGCAGAAAGCTCGCGAGAAGCTGGTCGTATCCGAGAAGCACCTCACGGCTGCCAACAACAAGCTCGAAGGCCTGACGGTGAAGAAGCTCACGCGGAAGAACCCCACCATGAAGGCGAAGTTCGAAGCTCTGCACGCAGGCGATGAAGAGGAACAGGACGAGGAAGCCTAGCTCCAAATACCCTTCATTATGTCGGCGTAAGCGTCATCGATAATCGACGCCGTGCGCATGACGATCTCGATGACGGCGTCGCCCGCATTCTGCTCGTCGAAAATCACGTCGGAGTCGGCGATGACGTCGTTGTCTTCGTCGAGGTAGAACTTGACCCAGCGGAACTTATGGTTGCATTCGTTGAGCGTCAGGAGCATCTTGGACGTCTTCTCGGCAGGGACGCTTGCGATGGGCGATGTGAGGATTTGGGCGCTCTCGCCGTCTTCGTCAAACACGACATTGATAGTGACGTGCGTGTACGAGAAGTCCCCTCCGCCGAAACCCAACCTGATTATGGGGTTTTCGAACGAGTCGTCATGTTCAAAGGCCAGGTCGCTCTCCGTCAAAGCGAGGCCAACCCTGTTTACCTGTTCCTTTACATCCGGCATACGACATCCTTTCGTCGTGCGATTACGTGTGCACATTGTACCGCAGCAAGGATGAAACAGCGCTAAAGCGAGCTATCGCACGCCAGAGGCAACCAAACGAGAATAATTCGGGCGGACATACTTCCAAAACGTAACCTGAGAGCTGAACAATACATCGACCAATCGACCCGAACATCCGCGACCTGTTTGCCCGCATACGAAAGGCCGGCTAGCGAGGCGGCGAAGTGAACAAAGGCTTATGCAGGTTGGAAGGGTAAAGGGCCGCCGCCTCGAACCGACACCTATAAGGATACGCAGAATGCAAATCATCGGTGTCGCGATAATTGGACATAAAAAAGACGACCCGAAGGTCGCCTTTCGTTAGCTATGAAGTATAACGAACTAGAGCTTGCGGACGTTAGATGCCTGCAACTTGCCGTTATCGCCCTGAGTTACTTCAAACTCAACTGCAGCACCCTCGTCGAGGGTCTTGTAGCCGTCCATCTGAATCTCAGACCAATGAACGAACAAATCTTCGCCACCTTCCTGAGAGATGAAACCATAGCCCTTGTCCGGATTGAACCACTTAACTGTACCTTGCGCCATGTCTAAATCCTTCTTTCTTTCCCGCCTGCCACATGTTGGAAGGGGCATGCTGCGTATCGTGGCGTACGATACGCACTCTCACTTCGAGAGCACGTGCATACTATACGCTAATTGGAGTTGTATTTGCTCACTATTTCAAATTAAATTGGGATTTAATACTAATATGAACGCTTATCGATTTAAGTCATATTGCCTGTTCACAGCGTTTTTCTATTAATATTGAGGCTATTTATTGTTTTGTTTAATCATATTTTGTTCATATCGCCGAATGCGCACGACGCGTCTTGCAGGCCCTTTGAGCGGCTCGCAACAGCCGGTGCTGCGGCATCTTAGCGCGCATACAGGCCGTCGAGCAAATCCTCGAATGGATCATCTGGTGCTTTATCGAACCCACCAGCCAGGGCTGCCTCTTCCAGACCTTCCATAATTGAATCGAAATCCGACGGATCGGAAGGAAGATCGAATCCGTACTCATGGGCGATAGCCCGCGCCTGAGCCGCCCTCACTTCGGCAAGCGCATCGCTTTGAGCCCTATGCAGGTAAACCGATTCGAGCAACATGCTGCGCGCCACGAACTGCGTGACGTTCGGGTCGACGTCGGTTACCCTCATGATCTGCGCTATGGAATCAGGCGATAGCGATAGGAGCGCAGCGCCATCCATCTCGACGGCGTTGCCGATGGCGTCTTCTATGGCGTCGGCTGCACCTTGGGGGTCTTCTTCATCGTAGCAACGCTCGTTCGCGCGCACCACAGCCTTGAAGAACTGCAGCAACATGCGCATGAGGTAATCTTGCTCGAGCACGCCTACACCCCCTCGGGCGGAACGAGCCCCAGATGCTCGTATGCGCGTGCAGTGGCCTGCCGGCCCTTTGGCGTGCGGATGATAAGGCCTTGTTGCATGAGGAACGGCTCGTACACGTCTTCGAGCGTATCGGGTTCTTCGGATAGCGCGCTTGCCAGCGTGGTGAGCCCGACTGGCCTACCGCTGAACTGCACGGCCAGCATCTCCAGAATTCGATTGTCCATGGCGTCCAGCCCGAGCGAGTCGACCTCGAAGAAACACAGGGCTTGTGCGGCTATGTCTTCGGAAATAATGCCATCGCCGCGCACCTGTGCATAATCGCGCACCCGCTTGAGCAGACGGTTTGCAAGACGAGGCGTCCCACGGCTTCTGCGCGCTATCTCGAGCGCTCCCTCTTCTAGAATCTGCACGTCAAGGATGGATGCCGAGCGCATCACGATTGACGCGAGCTCCTCGGGCGAGTAGTACTGCAAGCGGAACGCGATACCGAAGCGATCGCGCAAAGGCCCCGTCAAAAGACCCGTGCGCGTCGTAGCGCCGATGAGTGTGAAATGCGGCAAATCAAGCCTGATGGATCGTGCAGCTGGACCCTTGCCCACCACGATATCCAAGGCAAAATCCTCGAGCGCTGGATAGAGCACTTCTTCGACCATGCGGTTCATGCGGTGAATCTCGTCGATGAACAGCACGTCCCCTTCTTCGAGATTCGTGAGGATGGCGGCAAGGTCGCCCGTGCGCTCGATCGCAGGCCCGCTCGTAGTTTTGATATTCGAGTGAAGCTCGTTGGCAACGACCGTCGCCAACGTGGTCTTGCCGAGTCCCGGAGGACCCGAAAACAGTATGTGATCAGCGGCCTCGCCGCGCTCCTGCGCCGCCTGGATCATGATGGCCAAAGATTCCTTTACTTTTTCCTGGCCGAGGTAGTCTTTGAGATATTTGGGCCGAAGGCTGCGATCAAACGAGAGGTCTTCCTCTTGGAGTTCCGTCGACATCGTGCGCGTACGGGCATCGTCCACCTCGCGCACGGAGCTTCCATGCGCCTGAGATGTCGCATCGAACATCAAGCCTTCTATCTCGATTCCAGATCCCATACCTGTTCCACCAATCACCTTCGCCCTTCGTCCAGCATACCCGCATATGCTCGCCAGCACCGCCCAACGCTAGGGCAAACGGCTATCCGAGTTTTTTCAACGCATATTGTAGCAGCGCGGATTCGCTCGCATCTTGAGGAGCACCCTTGAGGGCGAGCTCGGCTTCGGCCGAAGTGAAGCCCATCGAGAGCAACGCCTCGGTCGCCCCATCGATTGCCTTGGAAGATACGGTGCCCTGATCGGCAAACAATCCGCCAATTCCCTGATCGAGCGACCCTTTGAGCTCAAGGATGATGCGCGAGGCCATCTTCTTGCCAATGCCGGGCACGCGTTGCACGGCCGTCACGTCCTGCGCGGCAATGAGGTCGGCGAGCTGCGCGGGCGTATACGACGACAAGGCGGCGAGGGCAACCTTGGGTCCGACGCCACTCACCGTGATGAGTTTTTCGAACAGGGCCTTTTCCTCCGTGCTCAAGAAGCCGAAAAGCGACATGCCATCATCGCGTACCTGCATGAACGTGTGCACGAGCACGTGCTCGCCCGATTCGGGCAACTTGGAAAGGCTCGAGGACGACATGCCGACTTCGAAACCGATGCCGTTGACGTTGATATAGGCGCTCGTCAGGGTCCTGCCCGCGACGACACCGTCCAAAAAAGCAATCATGCCTATGCTCCCATCTTCGCAAAGCCCTGATGAGTCGTGTAACAGATAGCAGCTGCAAGGGCGTCGGCGGCATGGTCGGGCTTTGGCACCGCGTCGAGCTCGAGAAGCTGCTTGACCATGTATTGCACTTGGGCCTTTTCGGCACCGCCAGCCCCTACGACAGCGAGCTTGATTTGCTTGGGGCTGAACTCCCCCACGTCAAGGCCTGCATGCGCGCAGGCAACAAGCGCCGCGCCGCGCGCCTGGCCCGTCGCGAAGGCTGCCGTGATGTTCTGACCGAACCAAACGGTCTCGATGCCCACGCACGTAGGCGCATAGCGCTCTATGACGGCCTGTATTTGATCGTGTATCTTGGCGAGACGCCGCGACAGGTCCTGCTCGGGCGTGGTCGTGACGCAACCGTACGCCAAGCACTGCATGCGCGGGCCATGCTGCGCAACGATCCCCCACCCCGTATGCGCAAGGCCAGGATCAATCCCCAATATGATTCGTTCAATCGCCATGACCCAATCATAGAACATTTGTTTGCATCAATCAAGGGGAAATGGCATGAACAGGGGACGGAGGAATGTTCACGCTCTGACGCTAAAGGCAAAGTTGCCCTCATCTGCGTGAACATTCCTCCGTCCCCTGTTCACGCCTACTCATGCGTGCGATGGTCCTGATAGTTCTTTAGGTACTCGGCAAATTCTTCGGATGTATCGGAATTGCCCGTACGCCACGCCTTGTGGTCGATGATCTTCGATTCCTTGCCAAAATAGGCATCGATGTAGGCGATGAGGCCGTCGAGGGCTTCAAGCTGCTCCTCGGGATAATCGCCCTCACCCCCAACGTGCACCATCTCGATACCGATGGAATACGAGTTCATGCCGTAATCTTCCACGCCTTCGCCCAGCTCGACGGTACCGACCTTGTCGTCGCGCGATTCGTCTTCCACGCCGTACTTCTCGTTGTGCCCCGTATCGCCGAATCCGGCGTGATGGGCTATTTTGTCGAGCTTCACGCACTGGACGATGCTGCCGTCCTTGTTCACGACGAAGTGCGCCGCCACGCCGGAGCCGCTGCCGTCCCAGTACTCGACAACACCCGATGCGGGCCCGTCGCCTTCGGTATCGTGCAAGACGATGTACTTCTGGTACTTGGCGGGCTTATCGCCGTGAACGAAACTCTCGCGATAGTCTTCCTCGATATCGAGCTTGGCACGCAGCTCGGCGGCGCGCTGTTTGAGATCGGCTGAAGCAGCCGATGCAGACGAGGCGGCCGACGATGAAAGCTGGGTCTTGTCGTCAACCGTGCTCCACACCGTGGAAACGTCAGGCTCTAACGATTCTTGCGCCGCAGAAGACTCCCCGTTCTCAGATGCCCCCTGGGAAACCTGGGAAGACGCCGGCGACGAAGCGCCCGAGCTAACATCCTGGGAACCCGAGCTCCCCGACGTCCCTGAGCAGCCGAAGCAGGAAACAAGAACGCAGCACAATAGCGCAACGCACGCTGCGCGCGCCCAACTGGCCGCAGAGGCTTTGCCACGAAGCCCCTGCAGCTCAGAAGGGCTAATCCAACGCATATTCCCCATCTAACTCGTCTTTCAAAGCGGATGCGTTCTGGGCATCCAGAATCATCTGCAGCACCTCGGCATCGCGGCCGTCCCCTTGAGCAACCTCTTGGGCGCGGGCGCGCGCATCGTCCATCGTAATCGAGCGCTGCGCTACCTCGAGCGTGCCGAGCGCTTCCGAAAGCGCGGCGATGTAATCGGGGTCCGTTCCACAGCACCCGCCGACAATCGTCGCCCCGGCGCGTATCATCGGCTCCACGGCGCGCGCGTAATCAGCGGGAGCAAGGGTGTACTTGGTTTCACCGCCCGAAACTTCGGGAAGGCCCGCGTTCGCCTGCACGATGACCGGGCATGGAGCCACGTCGAGCATGCGCTCGACCACCGGCTGCAGGTCGGCAGGGCCAGCCGAGCAGTTGACGCCGAGCGCATCCACGCCCAGCAGCGCGAGCGCGAGCGCTGACGAAGCTGGCTCGCAACCCAAAAACGTCCTACCCGCTGCCGTGAACGTCATGGTGGCCA
>CAMPAJ010000031.1 GCA_946631805.1 uncultured Eggerthellaceae bacterium | reverse complement strand
CCTGGCGGGCGTTCCTCGTCGTCGGCTGCGTCGTCCTGGCGCTCTTCGCCCTGGTTGTGATCTATGGGGTGTCTCAGGGCAGCCTCTTCGCAGGGTAGCCGGGTCGAGGGGCGCGCATGACGACGGCGGGCGCGCTCCCGCCCGCCGCGCTCTTCTCGGCGCTTTGGAGGGCCCAGGGTCCGGCGGCAAGCCGGCCTATCGCACGGAACGCGTACGATTCTTGAAAGCGCCGAAGATTAGTGCCGCACAGACGGCTTCCGCCGCCGCAAAGACGACCACCAGCAGAAACGCCTGCTGGGTGCCCGCGGCCGTTGCGTTGGCCATGTGCGCAGGATCAATCGCCTGCGCGCTGGCGACGATCGTGGAGACGAACACCGTGCCGATCGCGCCCGCCAGCTGCTGCACCGTGTTGACGATCGCGTTTCCATCCGGGTTATGCTCGATGGGCAGGTGCGCCAGGCCGTTTGTCATGTTACCCGGCAGGTTCGCCCCCTTTCCCAACGAGTAGAGCACGAAGAAGAGAACGATGAGCGGCCCGGTAAGCGTGGGCGCGAACGCGAAGAACAGGATTGTGGACGCGAGCGTGACCACGCACCCGCCGATAATCGAAAGCCCTGCGCCAAAGCGATCGTAGACGATGCCCGAAAGCGGCGCCTGAAGGGCACCCGCGATGCATCCGGGAACCAGCAGGCAGCCCGCGGTAAACGCATCGATGCCAAGCGACAGCTGCGCGTAGTTGGGGATGAGGAACGCAAGCCCCAGTGTGCAGAACTGCACGAGGAGGATACCCGCGACCGAAAGGGCAAACACCGGGTCGCGCAGCACGCGCACATTGAGCAGGGCACCCGGCGTGGCAAGGGAGTGCCGGCAGAACAGCGCGATCGCGGCAGCTGCCACGACGAACAGGCCGAGCACAGACGGGCTCGCCCATCCGGCTGACGAGGCGCTGTTCGCGGCAAAGATGAAGCTGGCAAACCCGACAGCGAGCATGATGAGGCCGCAGACGTCGAGCGACGGGCGCCCCGACGTCGTCGACTGCCGAATGCAGGCGGCGCCCAGGGCAAACGACGCAGCCACCAGCGGCACGAGCACCCAGAACACCGCGCGCCAGCTTAGGACGCTCACGAGAAAGCCGCCGAGCGACGGGCCGATGGCGGGCGCCGTCGAGGTGATGAAGTTGGCGATACCGATCATAAGCCCCATGTTCTTGCGCGGCACCTGCTCCAAGATGATGTTGAACATGAGGGGCAGCGCTACGCCCGTGCCCACGCCCTGCACCAAGCGTCCGGCGAGCAGCACCGGAAAGGCGGGAGCCAGCGCCGCCGTCAGCGTTCCCGCCAGAAAGCAGGAGGCTCCCGCCACGAATAGCGCGCGCATGGTAAAGCGCCGACGCAGATACGAAGACATGGGGATGATGACCGACAGCACGAGCAGATAGCCCGTGGTAATCCACTGAACCGTCGCGGTATCGATGCCGAACTCCCGCATGAGAGACGGAAAGGTCACGTTCATAGAGCTCTCGACCACCACGCCCGAAAAGGACATGATGCCCGCCGCAATCACGGACGCGACGACGCGCCGCGGCAGCTTCCAGCTATCATCCACTCCTACTCCTCCGCACTTCCGCACGCCGCGGCCTTACGGCCCAAGCGCTCGTTCTGCCAGCGTGTGAGGTCGGCCTCCCCTACAACCTCAAGCAGCCGCTTGACAGTCCGAACCGTCACCTCGATGTCATGTTCGGTCACGCCCGCCTCGCCAAGAAGCAGGGCGGTGTACTCGTAGACCTCCTCGTACCAAACGCGATGCGTAGCGAGACCGTGTTCGGTCAGCTCAACCAACACCTCTCGGCCGTCCGTGGGGCTGGCAGACTTGTGCAGGTAACCATCCCGCTCGAGGTCGCACACCATGCGCGTCACGCCGGGACGCGTGGCGCCCATATCGTCCGCGATGTCGCTCACGCGCACGGCGCGGCGCCTCGATGCATCTTCCTTGGCGTAGCCGCCCAGCTCATAGAGCGTGTCGAGCACGCGCGTCCTCCCGTTGGTGAGGTCAGGCGGCAGCTGCGGCATCATGCCGTCGATGCGACGCGCGCGCCGCAGCGTATCCATCAGCATCTTGAATGAGCGCCCGTTCATTTCTGTTCCTTCCGTCTCAAAAAATAATTATCTATAGTAATTATCTTGAGTAATTATATACGGACGCACATAGGATGCGCCGACGAAGAAGTCTAGAACGGCAGACAGTTCGATCGGTTCCTATCGGTCGGCCTTGCGACGAACGATCACTCGCCTCATGTGTTCAAACTGTCGCATGGCGAAGCCGGATTTCCCAACGAGGCCGGCGCAAGCATCCATCACAGATCGCCCTTGGCGCTCATCGCGCCACCTTCGGTCATTGGCTTAACCTTTTCCATGGCGGTTCCCGCGACCACAGAAGCGCACGCTGCTACCGTCAGTCCGAATGCACCTCACTTCGGCAGCCTTGCGCCCCCACAGCCATCGGTGAGCGAGGTTTTTGCAGTGGATTGTTTATAACCCACTTACTTCTGCTCGGTAATCAAACCGCGCATTTCCATGTTCTCTCGTCTGCGTGGTGTACCGTCGTCTCACCATTAAACGATGTCGAGCGCATTTCGCGTGTCCGAATTGAACTCAAAATGAACTCAACACCCCTCTGCCAGACGGCGTTTTCCAACGGCAACCCGCATGCCGCGGAAAAACAGGCGTCTCTAGCAAGATAGCGCTCAGCAATCGCCACCGAGGCTGTCGGCCGAGTTGCCGCTCCGATAGGTCGTAGACCTGCCGCGTGGGGCACAAACAAGCTTGCCCTCCTTCACCATGTCGGAAAGATAGCGCCTCACCGTCCTCTCGCCCACACTCGTGACCTGCTCGCTAACGGCCGATGCGGGGAAAGACCCGTAGCGGGCAATGAGGTTATCGACCGCGCTCTCGACCTCCGCGCGCGTGCGGCTCCTTCTTGACCCACCAACGGCTCCGCTTCTCTCGGTCCCCTTCGCGGCTTCGCGATCGCCCCCGCTCCCCACCATGCTCGCCATGACAGGCGGCACCGGCACGAACGCGGTAAACCGATCGCCGTCCTCAAGAACGGGGTCCCTCCCCGTGTAGAGCCGCGAGAACTTGTAGAGGCTCCTCGTCCCACTCCCCAGCTCCTCGGAACGACCCATCTGCGTGAAGAAGTTAGCGATGATGGGGTTCTTGGGTGTGGGGTCGAGGCTCTCGAGCGTCACGGGGCCGGCGAAGAGCGCGCGGCTCGCGTTTCTCGTGCGGATGCCCTCTCCATCGATAGTGATGCGGGCGATGTGCGGGCTGACGAACTCCCGGTGGATGAGGCAGTTGCACACGAGCTCGCGGACGATGACGTCGCGGGCGCTCTTGCGCTGCCCCCCATCGAGCACGAAGGAGTCCGGCAGCCACTTCTCGCAGAAGCCGACGAGCTCGTCGTACGCCCTGACGAGGTTGCTCCTGCAGACAAGCCGGTCGTCGTAGCGATCGGCCTCGACGCGTCTGAGTACCGCGTCGGTCCGATAGAGCGGCATGACGTCGAGGATCGCATCCTCCTTCCCCAGCAACGCGACGGCGGCGAGGTTGAATCCCCGCTCCCCCGTCAGCTGGTCGCGCCCGTAGAGACGGGCGGCGCGGAGGAGCTCGCCGTCAGAGAGGGAGAGCCACGGGTGGTCGGCGTCGTTCGCACGCAGCACATCTCGGACTGCGCCAAGAAGGTCCATCTCAAGATCATCCTCGGTCACCCAGGAGTACACGGTTCGTTCCGAGTAGTAGCCCTGCTTGCGGGCCATCATCGAGGTGATCTGGGCATCGCTTTTCACGCGCACGTCGGCATCCGCCACGCGGTCGTACACGACCCCGTTGAACGTGTAGGGGGACGGTCCCATGGAAACCCAAACCCGTATGACGAGCCTGCCTTCAGCGTCATGCAGCCACTCGAACTCGACCAGCGCGATATCTTGAACAGGTTCGGGTTGCTCGTAACGTTGGAAATGCTCCGCTCGATGTCGAGCGCCGACGCCTCGGGGATGCCCTCCACGGCACCGTCATCACTGGCACCAAAAAGCATGCTACCACCCTGCCTGTTGGCGAACGAGCAGATAGCCTCGAATGTGTCTTGACCCGGCTGGGCACCGCAGCGTTTGAACTCGACGCTTACGCCCTCGCCGGCATAGATGCATCTGTCAGGCGCGTCGCTCGTGGGTGCTGCGCCCTATTCTGGACATTATTCTGGACATCTTATCAGTATTGTCCAGATTATGTCCAGAATAGCGTCCAGAAACGTCTGAGAACTACCCAAAGCGGTATTATGTAGACAGCTTCTGATTAGTGTGTGAGCTTGCGCCCATCATCATGCTTGACATTGAAACTCACTAAACCGATTCATGAAAGCTTCGCCATCTTTCTCGCTCAACCTCTATTTCCTTCGCACGGACAATTTCATCCAATCTCTTTCTGTGATAGCTATAGCGGCCGTCCTCTGGCAAAGATTTCGATATTGTTTTTATTATCTCTATTTCCTGGCGATATGCAGAAGCAAAGCCCTCTTCCCCTGAACCAACGTAAGAAGAGGAGCCAAATGGAAGAACCCCGAAAAACCTGCCCTCCAGATCCTTGCACAGCAGGTCAACGTAGGTTTTCGCGCGATCCCTAAACGGAATATCTGCAAGAACAATGGAATAATATCCTGGTATGGTTTCTTCCTCTAATCCGTGTTCCAGCTCTCCGGCAATAAAATCCAAGACATCAAAATCCTTGGAAAGATAGGAATTATACGTCAGTAAGCTAGCGACATCGTGATCTGGAAGCTTGCTGCAAGAAACAAGGCGGTGAACTATCTCGCACATCCTCTTTTCCGGATTATCCAAGCAGGAAACCTGTCCCATGCGGCGGATAATCTTGCGGTGGTCATCATAGCCATTGACCGACTCGAGACGTCGAAACAAGCAGTCAATCGGATCGGAACCCTTTTCGTCAAGGTATCTAAACAGCACACCAAAAAAATCGAAATGATTGTCTAGAATATTTGCCTCATAGATCCTTTGCAACCTGCTTGGGCACTCTCCGAAACAGGCATCCAGCGCTTCAGTCGGATCATCTGAATTCGAAAGAGGCAAAAAGAAACGATGGGCATGCTCCGGCTTATTGATTAGCCAATTCTCTGCCGCCTCGCAATATCTCCTTGCAAATCCAGCAGATTTTCGATCGATACCCATAACGTCATCGATATGCATCAACACATGTCCGGATATCGCCGTATCGATAACAAAATCTAAATCGTGAGCCGTCAAAATCTCTGCGGGCGCAACCTCGAAGCTCACATTGATTAGAGCAGAAAGTCCATGGGCCTGTACCTGCTCGAGCAACGATCGCCAGCCCATCTTCTCAGCCAACTTTTCCACGATTCTTGGTCCAAGCATCATCTCCTGATCGCCGTCATGAAGGTCACAGACAAACTCAAACATCTCTTTTAAATTGACGGTGGAATCATTCCTTGCCAACAAAGCCATAAACACCCTGTCGATAAAGGAACCTGCATCATACGGGCTAAGCTCTCCGCGCTCCCATATCTCCCGGTTCATGCTAAGAGCGTTTTCATAGCGTTGGGCATCCCATCCTTCAGTGGCAGAGACTATCTCTTCTTCATCGGGTCCAAAGCTTTCCATCAGCTTCTCGCGATCGAAATATGCTTCGGGCAAAAGCGCAGACACTTTTTCATACTCCGGCAACGAAAGCGCCTTACAAGCAAGAGCACAATGATAAAGGAGCTCGCATTCGTCCTTCGTAGCCGGTGCGTACCCCGCCGGAATCGCCGACGCGAACGCTTGAATAGCACCTTTTATAAAGACCCGAATGCCCTCCTCAACTGTCGTTTTATCAGATATGCCAACATGGGGAGTAAGGGTCCTAGCTGCCTTGGCTCGATAATCCGGAGAGCAAAGCAGACCACAGAGGAACGCTATCGCGTCGGCTCTAAGCTCGAGGGCAGCCTCCGATTCCGGCATCCTGATTGTTATGTAGCGAATCGATCCACCGTCTTCAACCTCATGCGACGTGTGTGCGAAAGCAAGATACTGCTCGCACAGCTTCATCCCGAAGAATTGCAGATTTCGAGCGTCAGGCTCATGGTCAACCATCTGATCAATCGCATGGATAAGGGCACGCTCGTATTTGAATCCGCTCGCGACGGATCGTGCCGTTATTGCCAACGGCCCCTCAATAGCCGATCGATAGTCCCCTAGCGCAAAACAACCCTTCTTGACAGCAGCGAGCAGAGTAGGAAGCGCATCGGGATAGCGCTCAAGATCCCGCAGTTCGCACAAGATAGCCAAGCTTACCGGAACCGCACCGACCATTTGCCTCTCATAATCCACTCGCTCGGACAGGGGAACTGGAGAAGCGACCGCTCCATCGACTTCATCGATCGCAAAGCGATAGGCCTCGTCCGGAATGAGCGGATGAAGCACATCCATGATCTCGCGTCGCTCATCATCTGACTTCGACCTAGAAGCCTCCCATACCTTTGAGCAGTCAGATTTGATACGTGAAAGCGTCGTATCGTCACCAAACACGGAAATGAGGATGTTGAGAACCCTGACGACCCTCTGCCTGTCCCGAGCAACGAACCTCTCGATGAAGTTGCGGAGGCCGATGATGTGCTCTTCGAAAATAGCTTTGTAGACGCAGTAATCCTGTAGGTTCAGCTGCTCGAATTTGACCGCGATGGTTCCGTCGGAACCCTCAAGCAAATCGAGAATGTTGCGGTCGTGAAGCTTTCTCGCCCTGCGCTCCATTGAAGAGCGAGATACGCCCTCCGACAGCAAGCCGTCGTAAGTCGGATCCCCCTCTTTCAAATCACACGGGGCGTACACGCTCAGATACGACAGGAGGGTGAGATCACCCGCTTCAAGCCCGCTTACGAGCTCGTTGTAGAAGACATCCATAATTCCATAGGCGCTCTCAATGCCGGAATAGCCCTCACGTTTAGCGCACAGCGCCGCCATTATCGCAATCCTTAAGTTGCCTTGAGCAATCTTTTCGATCTTATCGAGAAACAAAGGGTTGGTAATTTCATAGTCTTCCTGCAGCAACGCCCTTACAGCTGCATCTTCCAGCCGCTCAAGCGAGTAAGTCTCGCTCTTCACCGAGCGCCGAACGCCGTGCATCAGCTGCTCATAGGCGTAGTCCCTCACCGTGAGGATCACCCGAAGACCGGGGTTTCTTACGACCGCCTCGAGAACCGCATCAAGCCCCTCAGACTGCTGAGCATCATCAATCAGAAGCGCAGCATCCCCCTCTGATAGAAATGCATTGATATCCTCTGCGACACCAGGAATCCGCGTCTGAGACAAAACGTATGACTCAATTTGTTTGCCATCTGCGTAGCGCTTTACGGCTTCGAGCGCAAGCCTCGTCTTTCCGCTTCCCGATGAACCCTTTAGAACAAGGATCTGCACTTGGTCAAGCTTCTTTTCGAGCTCATTTAGCTCCCCAGCCCTATGACGCAAAGGTCCAGATTGCGGAGTAGCGAAGATCTTCCGCCCCTCATTCTCAATCCACTCGTTTACAGTGACAAGCGTCCCTACTCCCATTCGTATATGAAGAAAATCCGCCGCAAGATCGTGATATTCGTTAGCCAAGTCCATGGCAATGGTCTTGGGTCCAATAAGCTCGATTCGAGAATCGAGCTCCAGGAGCTCACCTTCCTGCTCTGGAGTCAGCCTCCACATAAGATGGCAGCAAATGATTCTTCTACTATATCTATCAGGTATTTGAGTGGAGGCGCATTCCTCGATATCGCGTTTGAGCTTTTTAAACGAATGACACTGGGCAGTAGTAAACGGAATAAGAATAGCTTCATTATCGGTCAGGCTATGGGCATCTGGAATACCCTTCGTCGGCTTATTGGTCCCAGGCTGCGATCCAAGCGTTACAATCGACTTTAGATGAAGCTTGCGATACATATACGCCTCGGCAAGCTTTTGAAAAGAGCCTCCGTCTAGTTGTCCTAGCTCTCTTTCAACTTGAGTTAATCGAGACATTGTGCCCTTCTTCTTCACTGTGCAAATTTGAATGCCTTACAGCCCTAGTAGCTCGCTTGGTTCCCCGTACGTGTAGCGACGAGGACGAGCCCGTCCTCGTCGATGCGGTAGATGAGCAGCCAGTCAGGCTCGATGTGGCACTCCCGGTGCCCGCGGTACGTCCCGCCCAGCGAGCGGTCGCGCATGGCCTCGGGCAGGGCCTCCCCGCGCACGAGCGCTTCGAGGGTCAACTCGAGCTTGGAGATGTCCTTGCCCCGCTTCTTGGCACGCTCGTAGCCCCTCTTGAACTTCGCCGTGAACCTCAGCTCCATCATGGCCTACTCCTCGTCGAGTGCGGCCATGGCCTCCTTGACGGTGCGGTAGGGGCCGGAGAGGTTCCTGCCCGTCGCCGCGTCGTCCATGGCGGCAAGCGTCTCGGGACTGAACCCGTAGGGGTTCGACGGGTCGAACGGGAAGCCGCCCCGGCGGTTGAACGCGGAGACGAACATGCGGATGGCGTTGCTCGGCGAGGTGCCGATCTCGTCGCAGATGGCGGAGAAGCGGTCCTTCTCGTCCTTGCGGAGCTTGGCTGAGATGGACTCGGTGGTAGCTGCGATAGCCATGACGACCTCCGACTACATGATCTTACTTTGTCTGATATTGTATACTCATAATTGTCGCGTTTCTGCAACGAAAGCGTCGGTGTGATAGGGTTATCTCATTGTGAAAAGCTAGGGGCTTTTGGCGGTCGCGGGCGCCTGCGCCTTCGACCGCGTTTTTCTTTCGGCATCCAGAAACTCCGCCACACTCTACCCCCGGACAGAGTGTGGCAGGACAAGTAGGAGCAGCACCCTAGCAGTCCGTCTCCGACAAGGCGCTCGCCCGCGCCAGCCCGAGCATCCGCCCCTCCCCGACCAGCTCCGTCACGTTCTCGTGCACGATGCCGCCACGGTGCTGGATGGGGTCTCCGCGCGTGATGACGAACTTCGGCCAGTTGTCCCGTATCTGCTCGAGAGGGCGGTACTCGCGGTCCTCGGTCTTCCGATCATTCATGATGGTCATCGCTACCTGCACGTAGGCGTACTCCATCTCCGGAGAGCGCATGACGAAGTCGCACTCGAGCTTACCGATGCGGCCCACACTCACCTCGTAGCCTAGGCTCCGGGCGTAGTTGCATACGATGTTCTCGAGCACGGGCCCGTAGTTGATGCGGTTGTCGGTGTTGAGGGCGAAGTAGAAGCTCAGGTCGGCGAGGTAGTACTTCTGCTCGCCCTGGAGCGACTTGCGCGACTTCATGTCGAAGCGTGTGCACCTGCTGATAATCTTGGCGTCCTCGAGTATCTGGAGGTAGCGGTTGAGCGTCTCGCGCTTGATGCGCACGCCCTGCCGCTGCAGGTCCGAGAGGATGTTCGTGAGCGAGGTCGTCGCGCCGAAGTTGTTGATCACGTAGTCGCGCACCTGGTTGAAAACCGAGACGTTCTTCACCTTCACGCGCCGGCGGATGTCCTTCTCGAAGATCTCCTTTATGACGGAGCCCACGTAGGCGCGCTTGTCCGCCATCTTGGGGTAGTCGAGCGCCTTGGGGAAGCCGCCCTCGAGGATGTAGCGGTCGAGCTCGGCCACGGGGTTGGGGTCGACCGCCTGTCCGAGGAAGCGCTTCATCTCGCGGTACTCCTTGAAGCTGAGCGTCTGCACCTCGAACTCCACGTAGCGCCCCGTCAGCTTGGTGGCCAGCTCGCCGGAGAGCAGGTAGGAGTTCGAGCCGGTGATGAAGATGGAGAACCCGCCCTCGGCGCGGAACTCGTTCACGACCTCCTCGAACCCCTCGACGTTCTGAACCTCGTCGATGAAGAGATACTTCATGCCGCTGATCTTGAGCGCGGGCTCGATCAGCGCCTCGAGCTGGTCCGGCGTCTTCACCGAGCGAAAACCGTACCGGTCGAGGTCGAGGTAGATGATGTGGTCCTCTTGGATCCCCGTCGCCTTAAGCTCCTCGGCGATGGTCTGCATGAGGCACGACTTGCCGCACCGACGCACGCCGGTGAGCACCTTGATCACGCCGTCGTCGTGATAGAACCCACGGGTCTTCTCGAGGTAGTCCTCGCGCTCGAACAGACGCATACTGGCCCCAATCTTCCGACTGAGGCCAGTATAGCAAATATCGCGTTTATCGGGGTATTTTTATCATATTTGGCTATTTATACCCCCATAACTGCCAAATTTCCTATTCCCACTCCATAACGAAACACGGTTCGATAGCGCCCGACCTGCGATTTTAGGCGCTATCGGTGCCGTTTCCCTCGGGTTCGGGCGGGTCGCTCGGACTGGAAGGGTTGCCCAGCGGTTGCCCGCCCGAGGATGCCGAGAAAGCGGCATCGAGACGGGCGGCAACGCCCTTGTCAGCATCGGCATATAAATGCCCATAGGTGCCCAAAGTGGTCTTAATATCCTCATGACCCAGCCTATCGCGGATAGCCAAGGCATTTTCGCCTAAAGCAATCAATAGGGCGGCGTGAGAGTGCCGCAGGGCATGGACGCGGATACGGTGAACGCCAGCCATAGGCGCATGGCGCTCGATAATATGCTTGACGGTGTGCTTGGTGAGCGGGTCACCGCCCCAAGACAGGACGAACTCGGTAGAGACGTTGCGCCGCTGCACGTCATGCCAACGTTCGAGATATTCCAGCGTGAGCGAATCGAGCGCTATAACGCGCTTGCCCGCCTTGGTCTTAGGTGGCGTAATCTTCCACTCACGGGCGTTGCGGTAGTACATCGAGCAGCCCACCGACAGGGTACCCGCACCCGCGCCGAAGTCGATAGCCGACCAACGCAGGGCTTGGGCTTCGCCCAGCCGAAGCCCCGTCATATAGAGCAACCAAAGGCACGTGAAGCCGAAAAGACCGTAATAGTCGGACGTGTCGAACGTAGCCGCCACCCGCTCGAACTCGTCACGCGTCCAAAAATCGACTTCCCTGCGGGCTTTCGGGACGTTGCCGACAGTGCGGGCGGGGTTGCGCTGCAACAGCCCGATTTTAACCGCCATGTCCAGAACCATAGCGAAATACCCGTAGACGAGACGCGCATACGCGGGCGAGTACCCCGAAACAAGCTCGTTCTGCCAACGTTTGAGCGCGGGCGCGTCAATGTCGCGCAGCCGACACCGATCCCAAC
>CAMPAJ010000030.1 GCA_946631805.1 uncultured Eggerthellaceae bacterium | reverse complement strand
CCTGCCAGCTCGGCCATGGCTTGGCAGAGCTCGGGCGTATAGGTGGGGTAGACCTTGCCGTGGTCGGCCATGACGGGGTCGACCACGCGCAGTGCATCGGGGTAGGTCGCGTATATGTCGCGGATGATGTCGACCTGTTCGGGTGCGCCCAGAAAACCCGAGTACACGGCATCGATTTCGACGTCGATGCCCTTCCAGGCGGCCAGGTAGTCGGCTAGGATGTCGGTCGTGTCGTGCATGTACCAGCCGGGGAAGGCCGTATGCGAGCTGAACAGCCCCGTGGGCACGGGGCACACATCGGCGCCTGCCGCCGAGAGCACGGGGATTGCGATGCCCAGAGAGCACTTGCCATAGCCGCACAGGTCGTGTACGGCAGCGATGCGTGGGATGTATTCCAGGTCGCGTTTGTACAGGGTGGGCGTTTTGGGAGACGTTACGACGGCCATGCAGTATCCTTCCTCGAGCTTTCGTCTTGCTTAGCGAGCGAAGCGTGGTGGATGAGCTGGGGAAGCAAGCGTACCAAATGCGCCCCGCTTGCTTCCCCAGCTCATCTTAAATGACGTAAGTATAGCGCTCGGAGGCAATCGTCTTTATACCTTTTACTTATAGTCCATTATCGTTGCTGCTTATGCTGACGCCGCTTGAAGAGGTGGTCGAGCAGCCGCGGTTTTTCGTAGTCTTGCGGCAAGCCCTCGGGGAGCCAACTGGGGTGTGTCGGGTGACAGAGGCTCTGTGATCTGCGGTTTCGTAGGCTGGAACCGATGTTAATCGGAGGTTTGGTTGTCGCTTTCGTCCTCGTCGTCGTCGAAGATTGACCACTCGTCGTCTTCGTCACGCGGGCCGCGGTCGACGTAGGTCTTGCGGGTGCGCATTTCCAGCACGGCGGCGACGATGATGCATACGACCAGCGATATGGCCACAAGTACGCCGATGCCGGCGTAGGTCTCGAACAAAAATTGGTATATCGCTTCGAAGTCCATCGTCATCTCCGTTTCGGTGGCGCTGGCGCGGTGTGCGCGGTGCTGCGGCGCGAGCTGTTTTGCCCGTTGGTTTCTTGTAGCGATAATACTAGCACGTGTTTTTTAACCTATACTGATTCCCGACCTAAATCGAAAAGGAGTGCAGATTACATGCTAGATATCAAATTCGTCCGCGACAACCAGGAAGCTGTCGCCGAGGCTATGAAAAACCGCCATGCAGCATGGGATGCCGAAGCGTTTGCCGCGCTCGACGAGGAGCGCCGCGCGTCCATCATGAAGGAGGAGACGCTGCAGGCAGAGCGCAACACGTTGTCCAAGCAGATCGGGCAGCTTATGAAGGAGGGGAAGCGCGACGAGGCCGATGCAGCGAAGGCGCGCGTCGCCCAGATCAAGGAGGAGCTGGCGGGCGCGAGCGCCGACCGCGACCAGATCGACGAGAAGCTCCGCGACCTGCTGCTGCACACGCCCAACATGCCGTCCGACACCACGCCGGTGGGCGACGACGAGAACGACAACCCCGAAATTCGCCGCTGGGGCACGCCGACCGAGTTCGACTTCGAGCCGAAGGCCCACTGGGACCTGGGGCCCGAGCTGGGCATCATCGATTTTGAGCGCGGCACCAAGCTCGCCGCGAGCCGCTTTATCGTGCTCGGCGGCCTGGGCGCGCGCCTCGAGCGCTCCATCATCAACTTCATGGCCGACACTCACACGAGCCGCGGCTATAAGGAATGGTGGCTGCCCGTAATGGCCAACGCCCGCACGATGACGGGCACGGGCCAGCTGCCCAAGTTCGAGAACGACATGTTCAAGACGTTCGCCACCAACATGGAGGGAACGTCCGATCGCGAGGGCGACAACCTCTACCTCATCCCCACGGCCGAGGTGCAGCTGACCAACCTGCACGCCGGCGAGACGCTTTCGGTCGACGAGCTGCCCAAGCACTACTGTGCCTTCACCCCGTGCTTCCGCGAGGAGGCGGGCAGCGCAGGGCGCGACACCCGCGGGCTCATTCGCGTGCACCAGTTCGACAAGGTCGAAATGGTCAAGGTGTGCGAGCCCGAGAAGTCGTTCGACGAGCTCGAGGCCATGGTGGCCGACGCCGAGAACATCCTGCAGCTTTTGGGTCTGCCGTACCGCGTCATCAGCCTGTGCACGGGCGATTTGGGCTTCTCGGCGACGAAGACGTACGACCTGGAAGTGTGGCTGCCCTGCTACAACGGCTACAAGGAGATTTCGAGCTGCTCGAATTGCACCGATTTCCAGGCGCGTCGCATGGGCATGCGCTACAAGGATCCCGAGCACTTCAAGGGTACGCGCTACGTCCACACGCTCAACGGCTCTGGTTTGGCGGTCGGCCGCACGATGGCCGCCATCATCGAGAACTACCAGCAGGCCGATGGGTCCATCAAGGTTCCCGACGTGCTGGTCCCCTATATGGGCGGCGTGGAGTACATCCGCCCCGAGGCGTAGGCGATGCCCGAACCAGGAGCACATTCCCCGCTTCCCTTCACATCGGACGATGTGCGAGCCGCTCTTGACGAGCTCGAGCAGCTGGGTCCCGATTCCGACGCATCCATTGATGCGGATGGCGTTGAGGGGCCCTCTGCCAGTGCGCCCTCAAGTGGGCGAAATCCGCAGATCGCCGGTAGTCAATCGGCGGCCTCTTCCGCGAATGCGTCGGTCTCGCACATCCTCGGTAATCTGCCGAGGATCGATGGCGACGCAAACGAGCGGGCGGAACGAGAAAACATCCAATCGGCTACTCGCGTGGAGGTGGTACGGCCGTCTGCCGCGAATCCTCAACCGCGCTCTTATCAGGGCGATTTGGTCGAAGGCGATGCCGACCCAGGCGAAGCCGACGTGGCTTCGCGATTGGATGCTCCCGATGGCGCGCAGGAATATGGTGCGGGCTCAGATGGAAACGATGCCGATGACGGCGGCGATTGGGATGATGAACCGTACAATCAGCGCGCCGCCGATGCCTCGGTCGAAAAACGGCGCCGCAAGCCGCGCGCCGGCAAGGTCATCGTCGGTATCGTGGTGTTGCTAGCCATCGTTGCCGTGGGCGTTGCCGGTTATTTCGCTTGGGACCGCTGGGGCCGTTACGACGATCGGGCCGATGTGCAGGGCGATTGGTACGTCGAGGGGACGGCTGCTCCCGTGAGCATCGATGCGGGCGCTATTCACCTTGCACAAAACGTTGCGTACAAATACGAGCTGGACGACCGCGAAAAGACTCTCACTTACACATTCGGCAATTGGGAAGGGGCGGGACGCTATCGGTTTAGCGCCGACCGAAAGCATCTGATGCTCGTGGACGGCGAATTCGACGGCAAGGACACGACGGTAGACGACATCCTCCACTCGTTCCAAGATGTGGCGAGCCGGGTGACTGGCTCGGGCGTTGAGTTTCCCGAAGGGGAGGGGATTATCGTCCTCAATCGCAATCCCAACCCAGTTGCGCTCGTGGCCAGGCAAATGTCGGAGCAGATAGCTGCCAAGAAGGCGCCTCAAGAAGATTCGCAAGAGGATGAAGAGTACGACGAGTACGAAGAGTATGAGTAGCGGCGCGCAGAGCGCGGGGCCTCCCGACAACCCTCCCGTTCCTATTGTCGTTCGCTCCGTTACGGTCAAACGTGGTCGCGTCGTGTGTGACGTGGTGGTAGCTCAACCAGGGTACCGTTACATGAACGCTCGAATTGCATCTGCAGTGCTGGATGCGTATCCCACGCTTAAGGAGCACGCGTGCGTCAACGCGGTCGGCAAGACGTTCGGCTGCGTTTTGGATCGCACGTCGGTGCCTCATGTGCTCGAGCATTTGTGGATCGATTTGATGGTGCGGGCCTCCGAAGACCCCAAGGCGCGGTTCGTGGGCACGAGCGAATGGCTCGACGAGGACGCGGGTTTGGCGCGCGTGCAGGTGAGTTACCGCGATGATTTGCAGGCACTGCGCACATTTAACGAAGCGACTCAGTTTCTTAACATAGCTGTGCTAGGCTAACGCATTATGGATGCACACATTAAATTTGAAACGGCTCCCGACAAGGTAGCCAGGCGCATCACAAAGATGCGCCCCTCGGCCGTGCGACTGCTGTTCGCTGCGGCCACGCGCGAAGACGTCATCTCGCTCGCTGGCGGTATGCCCGCCGTATCGTTGCTGCCCAAAAGCTCGGTACGCAAGGCAGCTAAGGCGGCGCTCGACAAGCAGGCGGTAACGCTGCAGTACGGAGGCACGAACGGCGTGCCCGAGACCGCGGCGGCGTTCTGCGACATCGTGCGCGACATTGGCATTCGCCATAAGCCCGAAAACGTCATCATCACGACTGGTGCGCAGGAGGCGCTCGATCTTGTGGCCAAGACGTTCTGCGATCCTGGCGACATCATCATCACCGAAGGCCCCACGTACCTCGGTGCCCTCCAGGCGTTTTCGGCGTATGAGCCCGAAATCCGCACGGTGGCGTTCGATGACGAGGGCATGCGCATGGACCTGCTCGAGGAAGAGCTCAAGCGCATCGGCAAGGGCAACCCGCGCCTGAAGTTCCTCTACACCATCCCGAACTTCCAGAATCCGGGTGGCGTGACGATGTCGCCCGAGCGGCGCAAGCGTTTGCTCGAGCTGTCGCACGAATACGACTTCATCGTCGTGGAGGACGACCCGTACGGGCGCTTGCGCTACGATGGCGGGCATTGCCTTCCACTGCGCGCGCTTGACGATTCGGTCATCTATCTGGGGACGATCTCGAAGATGTTCGCGGCAGGCTTGCGCGTCGGGTGGATCATGGCCCCTCCGGGCGTTATCGCGAAAATCAACCTGGCCAAGCAGGGAACCGACCTGTGCGGCAGCATGTTCGATCAGGTCATGGCGGCGGCTTACTTCAAGGAAACCCCGTGGCAGAACACGATGCAGAAGTTCCTGAAGTACTATTCCCAGCGCCGTGACGCGATGCTCGAGGCGCTTGACGAGTATTTCCCCGAGGAAGCAACCTGGACGCGTCCCGAGGGCGGATTCTTCGTATGGGTTACGTTGCCCGCGTACGTCGACGCCACGTCCATGCTGGCCGAAGCGCTTGACCACGGCGTTATTTACGCGCCGGGCGATAGCTTCTATCCCGACGGAAAGCGCGGCCGCAACTGCATGCGCCTGAATTTCAGCTACGAGAGCCCCGAGAACATCCGCGAGGCAATTCGCCGTTTGGCCGAGGTCATCGAGGATCGCCTGGAGCTGTATCGGGTATTCATCGTGGCAGGGGCTATCAAGGAAAAGTAACGGATACGCTTGCGGGAAATGCGGGCAGTGCGGTTTTGCTTCGCATGGTCTCTCAAGGGCATTCGCGTAAACGATGGGGTGGCTTGGTCCGGACGGGCGGCGACTCCGTTGCAGATTGGAGAACGTAAAACATGGCAAAAGTAGCAGTATTGATGGGAGGCACCTCGTTCGAGCGCGAGTTTTCGCTCATCAGCGGCAAAAACATTTGCGCTGCGCTCGAGGAGGCGGGGCACCGCGTCGTACCCCTGGATACGAACGAGCAGCTCGTGCCGACCCTGCGTAGCGAGCGCCCTGATGTCGTGTACAACGCCCTGCACGGCAAGCATGGCGAAGACGGCACGATCCAGAGCCTGCTGGAGTTCCTGGAGATTCCCTTCGTCGGCTCTCCGGCAAGCGTCTGCCATCGCTCGTGGAACAAGGACGCCCTGCATTCGTCGCTCATCAAGTACCGTCAGATTTCCGGCGAGGTCGACGGCATAGCATCGTGGCCTCCGGGCGTGTACATCGCACGCGACGCGTTTAAGCTCATGGGTGCGGCGACGGCCCTCGACCTGGTCGAGCAGCGCATTCCGGGCGGGTATCCCGTTTGCGTGAAGCCTGCCCATGGCGGCTCGGCCCTGGGCATTCACCGTGTGAACTCCCAGGAGGAGCTCGGTGAGGCCATTTTGGACGCCCTTTCCTATGACGACGCCGTCAACATCGAGCAATGGGTCGAAGGCGTCGAGCTTGCCGTGTCGATTCTGGGCACGGGCGACGATGCCTACACGCTGCCTCCAGTCGAGATCGTGCCGCGTCGTGGCTTCTTCGACGCCGAGGCGCGCCTGAACAACGAGCTCGTGGATTTCTACTGCCCTGTACGACTTGAGTCGCTGTGGAGCAACGAGGAGGAAGCGCAGGCCATCCGCGCCGAAATCGAGCGAGCCGCCCTCGAGGTGTACCGCGCGTACAGCGTGGTCGACTTGGGTCGCATCGATCTGATCTGGGACGGCGGTTGCGCGCGTTGCTTCGAGGTTGACGTGTCTCCCGGCATGACGAACCACTCGCTGTTCCCGGTGGCCGTCGAGGCAGCGGGTCTTACGTTGTCGCAGGTTTTGGACGAGCTCGTTTCGAAGTATGCGTAACAATTTGACTTCAAGAGAAAAATCTTTGCCGCCGATGGAGCCTTGCTGCATCGGCGGCGCGTATAATCTACTTCATTGTTTGTGATTACACTGCTAGGAGGATGTATGGGTAAAATCAGTTGCTTTTTCACCGGTGCCGCAATCGGAACCATCGCGGCATTGCTGCTTGCTCCAAAGGCAGGCGAAGAAACCCGCGCATTGGTTACCGAGAAGGCCAATGCAGTCGTCGGCGAAGCCAAGGACTTTGGCGCGGGCATGCCCGGTACGGCGCAGGATATCCTGAAGACCGCTCAGGAGAAGGGCTCCGAGCTCGTTAAGACGGCAACGACCAAGGGCCAGGAGCTCGTTTCGGGCGCCACTTCCAAGGTCGCTCCGGCATCGGCTCCGGCAGCTGCCCAGCCCGATGACGATCTGCGCGAGAAGATCGAGGCCGCGCGCAAGCGCATCGCCGCCCAGGTCGCCGAGAACGCCGAGGCCAGCAAGGCTGTCGACGTGGCCGCCAAGGCTGAGGAAGCTGCTGAATAACGCGTTTGAGGCTTTACGCCTCCAAAACGCGCATAGGTACATGAAACGTGCGCCCAAGAGCTGCGAGCCTGGGCGCACGTTCGCACACGGAGAAAACCATGCCCCAGCTCATCACCACTAAATCGCTTACAGGCATGCGTGCCGTCACCCAAGAAAAAGGAAAAAAGATCGGCAAGGTGCGCCGATTCGTCTTCCATCCATCCGAGAAGCGCGTTGTGGGATTCATGGTCAAGCGCCCCGATGCGGCGCTCATGTTTCACCGCAAAGATTTGTTCGTCGCGCTTGATGGCTACCACGTAGAAGACGGCGAGGTCGTCGTTCACGGCGACCGGGGCGCCACCGACAAAGACGCCATCAAAGCGCTCGGCGTCGATTGGGAATCGTGCGTTATCTGGGTGGGTATGCCGGCCATTACGCAGTCCGGTGAGTCGCTGGGCTTTATTGACTCGGTAACGTTTGATGCCCAAACGGGCGCCGTGCACAATTTCACAACCGCTTCTGGAATGACAAGCGATGCGCTGTTGGGCAAACGCGTTATTCCCGCTAGCCTCATCAAAGGTTTTAAGCGCGGGATTGGCGCGGCGGTCGCTCCGGTGGGCGCTCATGATGCTGACGACCCGTCCGATACCGAGCAAACGGGGGCGATTCTCGTGTCGGATGCAGCGCTCGACGTAGCTGTCGAAGGCGGCGCGGCTGCGGCGGCCGGCAAGGCAACGGCCGTCGTGGCACACAAGGCCAAACAAGGCGCCGCAAAGGCCAAGTCGACAGCGACCGCCCAGGTTGAACGCGCAAAGCCTGCGGCAAGCAAAGTTGCCAAGCGGACGGGCGAAGTCGTTGACGCCGGGTCGTTCGCGGTTGGCAAGCAGCTCGGCAAGGCGACGGGCATGTTCGCGGCATTTAAGGAAGAGTTCGACAAGGCTTCGAAGGGCGAAGAATAGCGGGTATGACAGTGCAGAACGACGAGATTGAACAAGAAGCGGAAGCAGTCGCGCAGGATACTGCCGCAAACCCGCATGACACAATGACGGTGGCTGGGCGCAAGATGGACCGCGCCACCCTGTTCAAATTCGTCGGTCTCGTTGTGTTCCTCGTGCTTATTCTTGGAATAGTGGTGGCGGCCTGGCCGTATATCACCGATATCTTCACCGAAGGCGGCGTGGATCGCCTCGTCAAGCGCGTTCAGGATGCCGGTCCGGCGGGCGTGTTCATCTTGCTGGGCATGCAATTCCTGCAAATCGTCGTCGCGCTCATTCCCGGCGAGGTCGTGCAGCTTGCCGCCGGCTTGATGTACGGTCCGCTGTGGGGCACGGTGATCATCTTGCTGGGTTGCGTTATTTCCAGCACGGCGGTCTACCAGCTCGTGCACCGACTCGGCGCCCCGTTCGTCATGGGTATGGTTTCAGCAGATCACCTGCAGAAATTCCGCGACTTCGAGCAGACGGGTAAGCTGGACATCATCGTGTTCATCCTGTTCCTTATCCCGGGGTTGCCCAAGGACGTGTTCACGTACATCGTTCCGTTGACCGATATGGAGTATCGCAAGTTCATCGGGCTGACGACCGTCGGGCGCATACCCGGCGTGCTTGCCTCGACGTATGCCGCCGCGGGATTTGCAGAAGGCGAGATTCTGGGCCCCGTCATCGTCATCGGCATCGTCGCGATTCTGGCGGTCCTTGGCATCGTGTTCCGCGACAAGATTATGGATAGGCTCGGGAAGCACTAGCGCCTTTATGGCGTCGATGCTGGTCGAGTGTGTGAGCAGGCGAAAGGGGTAACGACATGCAACGAAATGCACCCGCCGATTACCTCCTGCGCTCGCGCAAGACCAAAAGCCACGTCATAGCGGGCCTGCTGGCCATATTCCTTGGCACGTTCGGCGTGCACAAATTCTATCTTGGCTACAACCAGGCCGGGTTCGTTATGCTGGCCGTTTCGGTCATGGGCAGCCTTGTGACGTTCGGATTAGCCGTGCTCGTCATACAAGTCATAGCCCTTGTAGAGGCGGGCATCTACCTTACTAAATCGCAAGCTGCGTTTGATGAGGTCTACGTCGCGAATTCGCGAGAATGGTTCTAGGGGGTATTCTCGGGTGTGCCCTGCGGTTCGCTTCGAGTGGCCGGTTTGCTTCTCGGATGCTCGAATTCAAAACATGCCTACCTAGATAAAACGCGATTCGCTACAATGTGAAGGTCATATTCGTTCAACGAGGAGGAAACATGCCTACGATTACTCGTGATCAAGTAAAGGTGCCTGTTGACGTTTCGCTCGAGATGCGCGAAACCTATATCGACAACTACATGAAGGCCACCCGCAACAGCGGCCGCCTCATGCTGTTCGCCTGCGATCAGAAAGTCGAGCATCTTAACAAGGACTTTTACGGCGAGGACATCGACATTGCCGACTGCGAGCCCGAGCATCTGTTCAAGATTGCCGACCAGGGCGTTTGCGGCGTCATGGCAGGCCAGCGCGGCTTAATCGCGCGCTACGCCGCCGATTACCCCGAGATCAACTACCTGGTGAAGATGAATTCCAAGACCAACCTGGTCAAGACGGCGCAGGAGGATCCGTACTCCCCGCTTCTGCACAGCTTGGACGCCGTGCTCGCCATGCGCGACGCGGGCGTGAACATCGTCGGGTTGGGTTACACCATTTATCTGGGCAGCGAGTACGAAGCCACCATGATGGCCGAGGCCGGCGAGCTCATCGCCCAGGCCCATGCCGAGGGTCTGCTCGTCGTGCTGTGGATTTACCCGCGCGGCAAGGCGATTACCGCCGAGAAGGACCCCGACCTCATCGCTGGCGCTGCCGGTGTTGCGCTGTGCCTGGGCGCCGACTTCGTGAAGGTCAATCCGCCCAAGCCGCAGGGCGAGGATTCCCGCACGCCTGCCGAGGCGCTGGAAATCGCCACGAAGGCCGCCGGCCGCACGGGCCTGGTTTGCGCGGGTGGGTCGACGGTCGATGCCGAGACGTTCCTCACGCAGCTCTACGATCAGATTCACGTGGGCGGCGCTGTGGGCAACGCTACCGGCCGCAATATTCACCAGCGCTCGCTGGACGAGGCCGTGCGTCTGACCAAGGCCATCAGCTCCATCACGCTGGCCGACTACGAGGTCGCCGACGCGATGGCGGTGTTCAACGGCGAGAAGGATTTCGCCCTGTAATTGGGTATCCGCAGAGGGGGCGGGCACTGCTCGCCCCCTTTTGTTATATAGTTAGGCCGAGTTTGCGATTGCATAGCGGGGCTGGTGCATAGCGCGAAACGAGCCGGGAGAACGTATCTGTGACTCATTGGCGTGGAGCGCGGTGGGCGCTAATCGGCGATTTTTGCTGATCGCGCGAGCGGTTAAACGGTGGAAAAGTTTTCGAACAGGAGGACCTGGCATGATTTGTCCATGGTGCGGTGCAGAAGTGGCTCAGGCGAAATACTGCGAAAACTGTGGTTCTGCGTTACCGGAAGGCGAAACGAGCCTAATCGATGGCGCGCAGCAATCCGTAGGCTCCCAGGCTTCTTCCGTTCAGAGCAGCAGCTTTTTCGTGTCGTCCCCCTATGCTGCCGAACCCGTGAGTCAGATGCCGGATTTTAATGCCGTCCCTAATGGCTTTCAGCCTCAGGAGGCATACGTGCAGCAACAAGCACAGGCCGTTCCTATGCAGGATGGGTATGCCCAGCAGCAAATCGCGCCACCGCAACAGGCGTATGAATGGCAGCAGGTGCAGGCTGTCCCGCCGCAGCAAGCGGGCGAGTGGCAGCAAGCGCAGGCTGTCGTGCCGCAGGCGTACGATCAGCGGCAAGCACAGGCTGTCCCGTTTCAATCCGAGACTGCGTCCTACAACGTCGCGCCTGCATCGGCGTCCTTCGACGTTGCCGCTACCGCTATACCCTACGACATCGGCTCGTCTGTACCCCCGGTATATGATGCGAGCTCGAATGGCATGCCTGCGGTCGACTCTTATAGCGCGGTTCCCGATGCCGCAATCCCGGTTGTGCCTGCAGCTGGCTCGTACGAGGGCATGTATGGCGCCGCGCCTGTAGCCGCGTCATACGACCCCGTTCCCGCTCAGGCTCCGGTTTCTGCGTCGTATGACCCCGCCCCGCCTGATGCTACGGCAGTGATGCAGCCGGCTCCCTATGCAGCCGGGGAGCAAGGGCGGCCCACTGCACCCTCGGCGGCGACTCCTGCCGATCAGGCACTCAATCAGAGCGGAGCTTACGGCTCCTCAGCAGCGGCAAACGTAGCCCCTGCCACGGCGTTTGGCTTGGCCATTGCCGGCTTGATCCTATCGCTGCTGGGCGTGCCGTGCGTGCTGGGCGTCATCTTGTGCATCGTCGCACTCGTGCTCAATTCCCGCTATAACAAGT